>JAAXUM010000031.1 GCA_013336025.1 Chlorobiaceae bacterium | reverse complement strand
TATCTCACGGCCGTTATCTATCCGGAGTTGCGAATTGACCCTCAAAAGCAGCTTCGCTACATGTATGTCGTGCTGCTTTCACTTGTAAGTATTACCACGGCTCTGTTTATGGAATGGCCGCTTCTTAAGGCTGGTACCGGTCTTTTGCTCATGATTATTGTTATGGGACCTCTCCGGGAGATTTTTACAACCCTCTCCGTGAGCCGGATATGGAAGGAAGTTTCGGTACGTTATTACATTTTTGATGTTCTTTTTCTGCTTGTTGCCAATCTTGGGCTATTTACCCTTGGTCTTAAAGAGGCTTTTCCTGATCAGAAGATTATTCCTTTTTTTGTTACGCAATCTGCCTATTTTCTCGGTTCCTCGTTTCCTCTCAGCATCAGCGTCATGGGATTTCTCTATACCTATGGCTGGCGTACCTCTCCGAAAAGAGATCTTATCCGGCAACTTTTCAGTATCTGGTTCTATGTTTTTGTCGGTGGCGTTCTTGGCTTTCTCATTGTTATTCTTCTTGGTAATTATACCGGCATGATGCTGGTAAGCCACCTTCTTCTTCTTGGTGTGATGGCTATACTTGGTGGTTTTACCACCTATCTCTATGGCTTTTTCAAAAAGAATTTTCATCATCCTGCGCTTGCTTTTCTTTTAAGCGGACTCTCCCTTTTATTTGCAACAAGCGCCTATGGCATCATGAATGTTTATTTTATCAAGGGGATTCCGTTCGGCTCCTATCCACCTATCAGGATGGATAAAATGTGGCTTTATCACTCGCATACCCATGCTGCGCTGCTCGGCTGGATAACCTTCTCTTTTATCGGTATGATCTATATCGTCATACCCGCAATTTCCCGTTCGAACTCACTCGATCTTCTTCGAGGGAATGGAGAGCTTTCTGAAATGCTTCAGAAAAAAACAATGAAAAATGCGTTTCGGCAACTTACGCTTATGCTTCTGTCAGCAACAGCAATCCTTCTGGCTTTTTTTCTTGAAAACCAGATGCTTCTTGGCGCTGCCGGTCTCCTGTTTGGCAGTTCAGTCTTTTTTCTGATCATCAATCTTCGTCCGGAACTGTATCTTGATGAAGATTCAATCCATCAAGATTATGAGTCATAAAGCAATCCGTTTTCTTTTACCCCTGTTTCTGAATGTCGCTGTGATTTCGGTATTTTCTTTCCGTGCATCGGCTTTTGATCCTTCACATCTTGAGTCGCTCAACGCCGGAGTGAAATCGTGGAACAGCATGAGAGCGCTGCATAAAGATCTTCTGCCCGATCTTTCAGGTGCGGTCTTGAAGGGTCGCAATCTTCGAGGGGTTAACCTGCAAAACGCAAATCTTTCAGGAGTTATCCTGACTGATTCCGATCTCAGTAATGCAGACATGCAGCACATAACGCTCGATGCGGCAAGGATGAGTGGTTCTATGCTGATGCGGGCTAATCTTGAGGGGGCGGTTATGCGTGGCGCTGATCTTGAAGCTGCAGTGCTTGATGGAGCAAACCTTCGCCAGGCTGTACTTAAAAAATCGATTCTGAAAAAAGCTGATTGCTCAAATGTTGATTTTTCAGAAGCGAATCTTCAGGATTGCAATTTCCGGGAGGCTTCGCTGGTGAATGCAAATCTTGGCGGTGCGGATTTACAGGCGGCCTATCTCTGGAGGGCTAATCTCGGCAAGGTAAAACTCAGTGGCGTCAAGGTATCAGAGGCCACCATTCTTGAAACCGGACGATATGCCACTCAAGATTGGGCCAGAGAGCGCCAGGCAATTTTTGTTTCAACACCGCTTCCGGTTGTGCTTTCTTCAACGCCACCTGATGTTTCTTCTGCAGCAGTGCAGGGTGATTTGAAAAATACACTTTCACAAGATCGCTCTTCTGCAGCTCATCTTGCCCCTGATCCTGCCAGGTCAGCAAATATCTGGAGAAAATCAGAGCTGCCGTCCGAAGTTTTGCATGACAGAAAGCAGTATGAGCAGCTTAAGCGTAACGTTTTCGACTGGAACGATATGAGAAAACAGAACAGAACCATGATTGTTTCGCTCAAGGGAGCAGATTTTGATCATAAAAATCTCAGTTACGCCGATTTAACCGGGGCCGATCTTGGTGCTGCCACCTTCAAGGGCGCTGATCTTGAAGAGAGCGATATGCGAAAGGCTGATCTGCGCGGCTGCAATTTTCGTGAAGCGACTCTGCGCGGTGCGGATCTTGGGGGTGCTGATCTCAGGGGCGCGAATTTCTGGCGGGCAAATCTTGATCGTGTCCGTCTTGATGGTGCAGTTATATCCGCCGCCACTGTGCTTGAGTCGGGTAAAAACGCTACACCCGAATGGGCTGTTCGTCACAGGGTGATATTTGCGGACGAGAGGTGATCAATCACGTTTTTGATGTATGAGGGAGAGATGTTCATGGTAGGAAGTATAAACAGACCGATAGTTACGGTAACCATTCCGTTGTATAACAATGTACGCTTTATTGCCCAGACTATAGATTCGGTACTGGCACAGACCTTTACTGATTTTGAGTTGCTGATATACGATGACCAGTCGACGGATGGTTCGTATGAAATTGCAGCATCCTACACCGACAGGCGGATCAGACTGGTGCGCAATCCGATTAATCTTGGACCTGAAGAGAACTGGAACAAAGCTATAGGCGAAGTCAGGGGAAAATATGTCAAGCTGGTTTGCGGTGACGATATTCTTTATCCCGACTGTCTTGAAAAGCAGGTGGCGGTGTTTGAGGACCCGCAGAATGCAGGCCTGAGCCTTGTTTGCGGTCAGAGAACCATTATCGATCCCGAAGGGAAACCGCTTATCAAAAAGGTTACGTTTGTCAATGGAGGACGCAAGGATGCCGTTGAAGTGGTGAGAAAAATGATACGAATGGGAACCAACATTATCGGAGAACCAGTTTGCGGCCTCTATCCGGCAGAACTGATCAGCAGGATCAGCGGATATTCCGCAGTTGTACCTTACACCATTGATCTGGATTTCTGGCTCCAGCTTCTCCGGTTCGGTGATCTGTATGTAATTGATGAGGCTCTCTGTGCATTTCGGATTTCAAATGAATCCTGGTCTTCACGGATCGGTGAAATGCGTTACCAGCAGTTTCTTGAATTTATGGAGCTTGCCGCGGCAGACAAGCGGCATGAAGTAACCGATCTTGACCTGTTTATTGGAAAAATCAACTGTGCTGTTCAGTCAATGACCAGTCTGATGGGGTTCAAGCTTTTTGCCAATAATGACAGGGCAGTGAACTCCCGGGCGATCATGACCCCTGAATGAATTGCGCTCGCTTGTATTGATGAACCATCAAGAAAACGATCATGCGTCTCAGGAACAAAACTGCGCTGGTAACAGGAGCTGCCGGAGGTATAGGCAGTGCAACGGCAGCATGCTTTGCCAAAGAGGGAGCTTTTGTGATTCTCAGCGATATTTCCGGGGAAGAGTGCCGTCAGGTTCTTGATACGATAAGGGTTGCCGGAGGAGATGGAATGGTTATTCCGGCAGATATGACCAGTGAAGAGGATATTGTTTCGCTTTTTGAGCAAACGGCAGGTCTGTACGGAAGGCTTGATATTCTTGCAGCAATAGCCGGAGGTGATGTTGAGCCGGCAGCCTTGCCTGAGACGATTGATTGCGATAAACTCAGCTATAATCTTGATCTTAATCTCAAATCATGCATGCTTTGCTGTCGTGAAGCGGTAAAGATCATGAAGCCGCAGGAGTATGGCAGGATCGTGACCATGAGTTCACTGGTTTATCGAGGCAGTCCTAACCAGTTTTCCTATGCTGCATCGAAAGGGGGGATTTATGCTTTCAGCCGTTCACTTGCCATGGCGCTTGGCAGTTACAATATTACCGTCAATGCCCTTGCTCCTGCACTGGTGGAGGTTCCAGCCTTTATCCATTCGCTTGGCAGTGAGCGCTGGGAAGCACTGAAGCGGGATTGTGCTGCGCGCTATCCATTAAAAAGGATTGCTCAGCCCATGGATGTTGCCCTTTGCGCACTGTTTCTTGCCTCGGATGACGCCTCGTTCATTACCGGCCAGATTCTTGAAATCTCCGGAGGCGCAAGGCTGTAAGAGTACTGTGCAGTCGATTACTCTTGTTGCCGAGTGTTCCCCTTTCGATCCTGAATAGTTTTGTCAACTCTTAAACTTGATCATCATGGACCCGATCTGCATCAACAACTACTGTTTTGACAGGATTCATCTCTGGATACAATATGACTGGCAGATTCCCCAGTTCATTGAAGTGGTTATCGAGGTGTTCTATCCGAAAAATCGTCAGGCAAAAGGTCTTGTGATGTTTAATCACGGATTTCTTGTCGGCAACGACATTTTCTTTTACCCGAAAAAAATCATGGGTGCTTTCACGGGCGAAAACCCGCTCTTCGCAATCAACCCTTCTGCGTATTATAACTACAGCGCAGCCATTATCGAGCAGAACTGGGCCATGGCATTTGTGAGCGCAGCGCATTCACAGACTATCGGTATTCCCGGTATTGATATCGGAGGTAATCCGAGAGTTGGACAGGAGGCTTATGCGGCAGCCTCCTATCTCATTAAATACGGCGCAACCGATTTCTTTTACAAGGAGGAAGAGAAGAGTCGGAATCGCTCGTTTTTTGACAGTACTGTTGCTCAGAGTTCCAAATTCATGGTATCCAACAAGGTGATTTTTGCCGGTCACTCAGTGGGTGGTGCACATGCGCAGGCTGCTGCCTGCGGGTTTGAAAAACTGCAGCAGCTTGGTAAAAACAGCTATCGTGTTTTTGATCCGGTGATGTTCGACAGGGAGTTTATTCCTGCCTATTCGGAGCGTCTTTCAAAATGGGATCCTGCCGACAGAGCTGATCCGGTTGGACTGTTGCAGCTCTCTCCGGTTGACCAGAAAATACCGATTTTGTCACCCGGCATGAAGCCTTATCGCGAGACGCTTTCAACGGAGTCAATGCCGATATTGATGATTGTTGGCGAGTGTGATTGCGCCTGTCTTGATGATTCCAATCCTCCGGCATGGTCGGATGATCCGAATAAAGTTACCCAGTTCACCCAGCTTGCTCCGGCAAAAAGCGATTCCTGGACAGTGATCGCAAAGGTCGCGAAGGGAAGCCATTGTGGTTACCTTACCCGGAAAAACGATCTGTGCAGCTTGGCTGACAAGCCTTCAGAGTGCAAGCGGTGTCCCGGAGTCGAGAGCTACAAGCCGGAAGGAGATGAAACAGCGTTAACGACAGAGTTGCTGAAACGCTTTATCGATTACTGTTCCATGAGTGAAGATGTCACTGGTGATCGCAACACATGGATACAGAGCGAATTTATAACCTGGCTGAACAAGGAGAGTCCTGACGGTGTCGTGAAGCTTGTGCCGTTCAGCGACGGCCAGTATATTGACTATGCCCGATAGACAATAGTGAGACGGGCAAGATTCGAAGAACAGAGCACTCTTACAGTCCGGCACTTGCACAGGTGGCAGGTGACGGACTGCAAGGGGGGAATAATCAAGCATCCGGGGTTCCTCTATGGTATAAAGATTTTGTTCCACAGATCGTGCAAAATAGTTATGAAACTATTTGAAAAAGATCCCCAGATATCGATAAACGCATTAAGGCTGATAAATGCAATAAACAGCAGGATGGCTGATGCCAGGTATTTGAAAACCTCCTTTGCAATGTTTTTCCAGGGTTTATTGTGTATATGGTGGATCAGGTTTTCAATTACCGTTTTTATGATCCAGATAACCATTACCGCTCCAAGCAGATAAAATCCAGGAAGAGCAGTTTCTTCCAGTCCCTTGACCATGGTTCCCGTGACACTCAGAAGCAGTGCAATAAGAAACAGCAACTGCAGCCAGTAATTCAGAAGAACCTGTTTCAGGCTTTTCGGGGTGGTGAAGTCGAGCATTCCAAGCAGCACGGTACTGAACAGTTTGAGAATATCGCTGATTTTTTTCCCGAATCCATTGCCGCCGTCAACTCCATTAATCATTCGGGATACTATATCAGACGATCTCCCTACCCGTTTAAGATTCGGGGCTGCCTCAGGTTCGTGATCAATAATATAGTACGTTTTGAAAACGTGTTTCCAGTCACCCTTGTTATCGAGCGAATTCTTGATTGTTTCGAGTATCGAGATTAAGTGGAGATCCCTGTTTGATGGAGTATGCAGTCGTTTGAGTTCAGGAAGCCATGTGTTGACCGTTTCAGTAATGATGGCCAGGTGCGCTTTATCAATGAACCTCTGGCGAAGATCTTTATTTGCAGAATTTGGCAGGAGTGCCGTGATGACTCTTTCGGCTCCATCGAGTCTTCCCCACATGATGTCATTTCTGCGCCAGTTACGATCAAGAAAGGCGCCAAAAGCCCCGAGAGCAGTGCCGGCAAGTTTTGAGGTTTCTTCACTGTTGTCTTTATTTCGGCCGTATTCCGGGAAGAGACTTGTTGCATCAAGAGGGCTGATCCGATAAATGCCGATATTGGACCCCTCGCCATATTCGCCTCCGGAAAAAAGCGGAAGGGTTGTGATATCATGAAGATCGTAGCCGTAATCATAGATGAACAGAAGATGAGCTGCGACTTCGCTATTAACGGAGGAGAGCTTGTCGAGGGCCGCATTGATGGTGTGGCGGGCATCAATGGTTCCTGTTATCGAGGGGTCTTTTTCGGATCCTTCCTCGATGGGCATTCCGGTCATGACCACAGTATGTATACAGGTCATGAGTTTGTTCATCATATCAGGCAACTCAGCAGATACAGGGTTTGTACCGGTCGATATGCCGGATTTAATAAGCAACTCCCGGAATTCATTCCTGATCTCTCCCGTTGCGTTACATGGCTCATTTTTACTCTCAACTGCGGGGATCGGTGCCGAACAGTCGCAGGCAAGAAGAACGTCATTTAAAAAAGCTTTAATGCCCTGTGATCCTTTTTTAAAGCACGATTTCCATTCGTTCACCAGAGACGCAGCCGGATTCTCCTTTCCTTCTCTGATGAGGAAATCTCTTAAGCTGTATACGCCTTCAAGCGTCTTGCAGACAGTTTCGTAAAAGGTGTGAATGGCATCTCGTTCAGGCACGGAAAGCGGGTGATCTCTGAATATAATCTCTTTGGCATTATTGCTGATAAGTGCTTTTTGCAGTAATTTCCTGAAATAATCAAGCCTTCGAAGCCGGAATCCGATATCATAATTGCCGAGATACACGGTTTCGAGTTCTTTTTTTCCTTGATCTTCCTTGTTATCAATATTGTTCCGGTAGGGTTGATAGCGACTTTTTCTCCATGCCTCGACAAGACGTCGAACGGCAAGAGAGAGATCCGATTCATCACTGATTTCGGCAGCTCTTGTAATGACAAGTGTCAGCAGATCGTCGAGGGCGTATATTCTTGTGTAATGATAAGCGCTGTAACCATCCCCGTACAGGGTGATCAGATCACTGAGATCCTGTGTGATAAAACCGGGAGTCTCCTCAGTATCGTTTTTGTCGGTCGAAAGATCCGTTTTGTTCGGTATTTGCCTGGTAAGATTTTTAAAAGCTTTTTTTGCACCTGCTTCGCCCTGCTTTTTGTTGTCGTCAATGATTGCTATCCAGAACGCTTCCCTCGCCGGTGCAACTTCATCCTGAGAGAGTGCGGTGTTATTGGCAAGAATATTGATGGTCTCAATGTTTTCAGTCAGAGCATGCAGTGAAATATCAGCTTTTCCCTTATCATGACTCCCCTCGATTTTACGCAGAATCAAACGTGTTTTCTGGTCTGCCGGCGATGCATTCAACCCTTTGACAGGGTGTTCAATATAGCTGATGAATTTCTGGAGAATGATCTCTTCCAGTCGTTTTTTATTGATATCACTGATTGTATCAACAATCTGATTAACTGTTGCAATCCATCGGTTTCGCTGTTTGAGCCCTGCAATTTCCTCACGGATGGTTTCATATCTCGGCAGCGTTGTGGTGGCCAGAGTGGTGTTTTTGATGAATGATATTTTCTTTTCTTTTTCTCTGGAAGAATCAGAGGAGGACTTTTCAGGTGAAGGATCGATAAACAGCAGTTTGCGCTCTACCGGGCAGGTTGCATGCCGTGCATGAACGGCCTTTATGGCGTGTCCGAAAGGACGGTTATCAAGAAAACCTCCGTCTGCAAATTCGCGAGCGTTCAGTTCATCAGCGGCAAGTTCGTTGTATGCCCTGAAAAACCTGGTCCGCCATTTTTCCATCTGCCGGGAACATGCAAGGTACTCCTTTGGCCGGCTTGTTTTGAGATAGTCGAGCATGTCGTTCAGGCACATTGGCTCAAACGCAAAGGGAAACGATGATGTGCAGCGGGAGGCAAATGCAAGAATATGGTTGTAGTCGCTGGTAAAATGGTTGTACTTGTCAGGATCAATGGTGCTACGGTCATTTTTCCTGAACAGGAAGTGAAAGGCATGTTTGTAAATATGTTCATCAGCTTTTCCGTCACTCAGGGATACCGGGACTTCAATCCCTCTCAGATCGGTAGCCGTTACAAAAAGGTCAAGTGCATTGACAAGAGCGGCCGAGTCCGGAGTGATATCTTTTTCCATCTCGTTGAATGCATCAAGCAGCTTGCCGTACATGCGCTGGCTGTTCAAAAGAGAGGTTTTCGGCTCTTTTGAACAGTACAGGTTGAGTTGGGATTTCTTGTCATTGAGCAGCGTATCGATAGTTCCCTCATCAAGCCAGGTACTCTCAAGCGCCTTGAGGTTTCTGATTCCATTGATGAGCCCTTTGGCGAGGCAGACTCCGTTGATTCCTCCTGCTGAGGTACCGGAAATAATATCGACAATGAATTTATGCCTGAATACCCCCGTGGTTTCATTTGAAAGGTGGTCGGCAATTTCGCGGTAAACTGCCTCAGTGCCGTCCGGCGATCCGGCAGCACTATCTCTTGTAGCTCTTGCAAGGCTGAGGAGTTCCTGGGTAATGCCGTTCATGTAGATGGCAAGGGAGACTCCTCCATAGAGAACAACGGCAAATCGAATCTCTTTGGTGAGCTGATGACTAAGATTCTCCGGGGGGTTCGTGGTCATAAGAATCCTGTTAGTGATAAGGGTGAAAAACAGGAAGAAGAGTCATTACACTTCCATGTTATAAAAAATCAGCAATAAATGAAAATATCGCATTGACGTAATAACTTCGGAGAGCGGTTGGTGAAACGAAAAAAGAATGGGTATCTTCACCTGAGTTCAAGACTCCGGATGCTTTTTTTTGTTGTAACAGAAAAAATGATGCCATTAAAATCAGTTTGTCAAAGGGTTTTGCTGAGGTTGTCGTTAAGGAATGACGCTTGTTGAAGACGAGGCAGGCTTTTGCAGATAAATCCAAAGGAACAGAGAGAACGTTATGAGTGACTGGATGATTGTTTTGCTTTTTGTTCTGGTGTTCGGGCTTCTTCTTTTTATTGTTTTTCGCATACTGCGTGATGCTCCCCTCAAAGAAGAACTTCACCAGCTCAGGGTCATCGAACGGGAGCTGCGCTCTCAGGTGGTTGAGCTCAAGGCTGAAGTTGGTGAGCTTGATGCATTGAAAGTTATCCGTGCCCGTCTTGAATCAGATCTTGATCATGAGCGCAGCAATGCTTTTGAGAAAATTGCTCTTCTGCAGCAATCGGAATTACGATTGAAAACAGAGTTCGAGCATCTTGCCGGGCGTATTCTTCAAGAGCGGGGAAGCTCTCTTGGAGAGGAGAACAGGGTGCGAATGGCTTCGCTTCTGCAGCCATTTCGGGAGCAGCTCGATGCATTTCGCACGAGAGTCGATGAGGTACATCGAAACGATACCGAGATTTCCGCCCGACTTATCGAGCAGGTTCGACAACTCCAGGAGCTGAGCGGGAAGGTAAGCAGAGAGGCCAATTCACTTGCCCAGGCAATCAAGGGGGAGAGTAAAACACAGGGGGATTGGGGCGAAATGATCATTGAAAGGATCTTTGAAGCTTCAGGGCTTGAAAAAGGGCGGGAGTATACGGTTCAGGAGAGTTTCAGAATGGAGGATGGTACACTGAAACGTCCCGATTTTCTTGTTCTTCTTCCGGGCGAAAAAGCGGTTATTGTCGATTCAAAAGTTTCT
>JAAXUM010000236.1 GCA_013336025.1 Chlorobiaceae bacterium | reverse complement strand
GCCCCAGATTGAGTGCGATAGCAGCGAAGACTGGCCATTTCACCGTTAGACTATGAAAGAGTTAATTAAGGTTGTTTCCAACTTTATTAAACAGATTGGTCAACTTTCCTCCAACAGTTGCAAGAGCAGCAATCACAACAATAGCAACCAACGCCGCAATCAACGCGTACTCAATCATGGTTACGCCTTTTTGTGTTTTGACGCCGAAGAAATTGCTTAGCAAAGCGACTAAATAGGTTAGCATGGCTTGATCTCCAGTTGAATTAAATAATAGTTACATTTACAAAAATGATTCAGCCTTATGAGTATGGTCTTATTCATCTCCGCTTATCGGGCGGCTAACAAATTGAACTCAAAATACATTTCAGGCGACTTTACACACATAAATATAGTAAAGAAATAGATAAGGTCAATAACTTGACTCACTCTATGGTCTTCGACAATGTAAAATTCCTGCCCTCATTTGTCGGATTACCAACAAGAAAACCCTTGACTGATGGAGTTGAGCCCGATTTTCTGGGCGAAAGCAGTTTTGAAAAGAGCTCTCAGGTTTTTTTATCAGGCAATTTATGCTTGTATATATGCCCTTTTTTTACAATCTATATCGCGTTATATTCTGTATACATAGCGACAGTATATCAATACCCCGGGTTCATCCAACCGCTTTTTAACCATTTTGCACATGGTTGCTCTAATCAACCGGATCATCATTTTTCGTTGACGGAATGAGGACAAGGTCATTCCGTGAAGATTTCCCGGGAAGCAATGCCATGAATGTTTCGAACGTAAACTATCAGTATTTCAAGACCGGAAAGCAGCTTGTCGTTGCAGAACAAATGTTTGCTTAAGGAAGAAAAATTGATTACCCAAGCATTTTTATTGATACGCTTTACCTTCTGCCAGGCAACGAAAGTTTGAACTCGTAACGTACGAAAATTGGTGGTGGGTTCGTGATGATGGCGAATTCGATACCGGTTTGTCGATTTGGGTCGACATTGACAGGAAACTTTGTGCTTGCCCTGGTGATTTGGGCTTTCACATCTGCCGTGTTTTTTGTCTGGGCCACTGTTCCGGTAACGGCACCACCTACGCCATACGACGTACACAGCCCCCAAAGCGACAACACCATGGATAATGGATGGCAATATTGACAGGAATCACGGGTAGACGCGCAAAAGCAAACATAAAGGGCGTTTTCGGTCATGGAAGAAATCCGTTTTCCAGAAATGTTCGTGCATTGCAGGGACCCGCGAGGCGTCCTTTCATTACTGCGGTCGCCACGGATGCCGTACCAATGACCGTAAAAGTGATCGCTCAGTTACTGCGGCAGTTATCAAAGTACGCCATGCTCCAGTTGCGATTAAAGCTACTGGAAACAGAAGGGCAGGATGAGGTTTTATGGCAGACAGGCCGATGACTGGACTGGCCGGATCACGCCTCGCGCAGAACAAAACCGCGCCACAGACCGCAGTGGTCAGGAAAGCGTTCAAGCGTGAAAGAGGTTCAGCCATAAGCACTACTTTGCAGAATTATCTCGGACGATGCAGCACAACACCAGAAGATAGGCGCCCAGAGTTGACAATATTAAGGTCCAGTATGCTGCTATGTACGGCAGTAAAGCCAGGTTCAGAACAACAATGTAGAATGCCAGCGGGCAGTCCCAAACGTAAACGTTTTGCGATGCCGGCTGCAATTCGCTCAGCATTGAATAGCAGGGGAATGTTGTGGGCGTCCCGGGCATGTCCTGCAAGGGCCATAGGCGAGGCGGATCAGAATGTAATAAAGTCGTAACCAGGAGGTTTCCCTTTCAGGTCAACCATATTGTTCGACATCAAAACCCACCCCGTGACACTTACCATGAAAAGAGAATGATGCGGGGATTAAATAGAGAGGCGCTCCCGTTTAAGCCAACGTGCTTGTGCATTTATCGTATTGTTTTGACTCGGCTGAAAATGGGGAAACGGACAGGTTGGGTTCATCGGTCAAGGTTATCTGCCGCTGTCGAAATCAGGCGGAAATCGAGACACTGCCCCCATTACTGTCGTTATTGTTTGCGGGCTTCTCCGGTTGCGTCGAGTTGTTGATGGCGTTTATCGATGATCCGGATCTCACCATCCTCCGGTTTGTTCTCCGATGAATCTTAACCAAAATCGCCCTGTGCCGGCGCTCTTTGTTGTTGTATCATCGGATATGTCCGGCAACCTGATTCCCGGCGTCCTTCATGATGGGCTGTTTGGGACGGATGCATTCCGATTTGATGGTCTTTGATAAGGCACTCCGGTTTTCCGTGCCCGAGGATAAAACGGAGAGGAGTGCATGGATCATAATCATAAGGCGGATGTTTTCCATAAATTCCGGGGCGAAGAATCGCAGGTCGTTGCCGGAATCGACTCCTGGTTTAACCTCAGGGAACTTCCCTTGGGCAAGATGCAGAATGATTTCGGCATCCTTTTCCGTCATCGTTCCTTCCGGTTTCCGGTGAACAATGAGCGGGAGGCCTTATTACGGACAGATCGAGAAGCAGCATCATCTCTGAAAAAGCGGCATGGATCCCGGAGCAATCGCAAATCCGGCAGCGGTAGAGCAGGGCGTTCAAGGTCGATGCCGTTTAACTCGCGTTCCTATGCGACCAAACCTCCAGACAAATTGCCGGGGTGGCTGGTTTAAACGAAGAGTTAAGGTGCGGTAGAGCGCTGAAATGGCTGACCGGTGCGCGGAACATTGATTATTCCGGCACCGGTCAGGAAGAGGATTCGGAGAGGGAACAGCAAAGACAACTCATAAGGAGTTGCAGCCTTCTATTCAAGAGCTGATATCCTGACTATGCTGTTTGCTGTTTTTGCCGGAAACACTCTCTGAGACACCGGTTCGGTTCAATTGAGAGCGGTTGGGGCGAAGAGTCGATGACGCTGCTCTCCTGTCGCTTTGTTTTTTCGATATGCTTGCCGGTTTTTCGACCAGATGCGAAAGATTGTCGCCAGACTCTGGAATCCATACCTCAAGATTTTCGACCTGCTTGTAGATTTTCAGATCGCTTTTTCCCTTCAGTATAACCAGCGCGATAACGATCACGCTTGCGATTCCCATTAAGATATATGGGGAATACTTGGCGAAGATTTCTAATACTGTGTCCATCTATACTCGCTCCTTTGTCGTTATATGACATTAGTGTTAGTAAGGACTTCTGAAAGTGTATTTAGCTATACCGACTCCCTGTTCAGTATATTGGATTAGTATAATTTAGGATTGGATTATATAGAAACCAACAAATTTTTGTTCCGGACAGGGTGAGAATCCATCCCGACCTGAAAAAAAGAGGAATGGATCCTGGTGCAGTCGAAATCGCTTCACCGTTATGGCAGGCTTCAGGGTGAATACCGTTGAGCTCGGGCGCCGACGCGAAAATACCTGGCAAGTGGTTGTGTATTCTGGTTTAAAGGCCGAGGACGGTGCTGTAGGTGGCCTAAATGTATGAACGATGCCGGAGAAGCATGCTTCCCGGCACCGCTCATAAATAGGATTCATGGATGTATCGACTCGGACGACTCAAAGAGTCACTGACTTGTCAATGCAGAAACCGATTGCCTGAAAAGGCGTTTGCTGTCTGCACCCGAAATACTCCCTGAAAAACCGGTTCGGCTCATTCGAGAGCGGTGATGGTGACAGGAAGCTTAAGCTGCGCTTCTGTTGCTTTCTCTGTGCGA
>JAAXUM010000235.1 GCA_013336025.1 Chlorobiaceae bacterium | reverse complement strand
ATCTGCGCGTTGTACCGGGCCATTTTTTCAGGGTATCTCTGTCAAGTTATAGCGCACCCGTTACTGTTCATTCAGTAAATAATTCCAAATGAACGAATTAACAACAGCGTTAACGATATAATCAAATTTTCACAACCCCGCAACATTTGCCAATATCTCTGATTGCATCCGGTTGAAGATGAAGGAAAAAATATCTTTCTTGTACTACAAATTATCTGCTTGTTCTGAAATCATTCGCAAAATAACTTTGATCGCACCTGAACGGTTTTATAAAATACGCAAAATGCTTGAGCATCGGCAGCCTGATCTTTCCGTGCTCATGGACAATGTCAACAAGGCACATAACCTCTCCGCAATAATAAGAAGCTGTGATGCCGTGGGCATCCATGAAATTCATGCGGTATCATATCGCAAAAACATTTTTGACCGCCAGACCGCAGCCGCGGGAACAACCCGCTGGGTTCAGGTTACGCTGCATCAATCAATTACAAGCGGCCTCTCCATGATAGCAGGGCGGGGCATGCAGATTCTTGCGGCTTCAGGAAGCATGAAGAACGTGGATTTCAGGAGCATTGATTACACTCGACCAACAGCGTTGATTCTCGGAGCGGAATGGGATGGAGTTTCATCCGAAGCTCTTGAGGCCGCCGACCATCACATATCGATACCCATGCATGGTATGATCGAGTCGCTCAATGTATCAGTGGCGGCAGCAGTTATTCTTTTTGAAGCTGAGCGTCAGCGAACTGCCGCAGGAATGTACAGCCGGCCAATGCTTGAAAAAGAGTGTTTTGACCGGCTGCTTTTTGAAAACGCCTACCCGAGGCTTGGCAGGATACTCCGGGAAAAAGGATTACCCTATCCGGAACTGGATATTAACGGGCAACTCCCCTCCTCTTACCGAGGCTCTGAGATGCCCGACGAGGGAGAGGAGCGTTCGGATTCCGAGTTTTTTTTAACGGATTGATTCAAGGAATCGCTCGGCATCAACGGCGGCCATACAGCCGGTGCCTGCTGCCGTTATAGCTTGCCGATAGGTGTAATCCTGCACATCGCCACAGGCAAAAACACCGGGAACGCTGGTTTCCGTCGATGTTTTTTTCGTTTCGATATAACCGTAATCATCAATGCGAAGCTGACCCTTGAAAAGCTCTGCATTAGGAGCGTGACCGATAGCCATAAATACACCATCGCACTGATGTTCCGTCTTTTCACCGGTAAGCACGTTTTGGAGTCGTATTCCGGTTACTTTATGACCATCTCCGAGAATCTCATCAACAACCTGATTGAGCATGGTGCTGATTTTTGGATTTTTGCCAGCTCGAAGACTCATGATTTTCGAGGCTCTGAACTCTTCACGTCGATGAACAATGATCACCTCCGCAGCAAATTTGGTGAGATATAACGCCTCTTCCATGGCTGTATCTCCCCCGCCGACAACAAACACCTTGCATTGCTTGAAGAAAAAACCGTCACAGGTCGCACAGGCTGAAACGCCTTTACCCCTGTAGTTTTTTTCGGATTCAATGTTAAGCCATTTGGCATTCGCTCCGGTGGCAACAATGAGTGAACGGGTAACGATTTCACTGCCGTCATCCAGAGAAAGAGAGAAGGGGGTTCTTGAAAGATCAACATCCTGAACACTTCCATAAGCAATCTCAACGCCAAAACGAATAATCTGCTGACGCATTCTTGCCATAAGTTCCGGCCCGAAAATTCCTTCGGGAAATCCGGGAAAATTTTCTATTTCGCTGGTGATCATAAGCTGACCGCCCGGCTGTGAACCTTCAATAACAAGCGGTTTGAGATTAGCCCTGCCGCTGTATATCGCCGCGGTATAACCGGCCGGACCGGTGCCCATGATAACAATATCCCTGATGTCGCGTTCCATGATATGTTTGGGGAAATTATATTGTTTCGGTACAGAACAGCATTCCGGAAATCACATGATTAAAAATGGATTTCCGGATCAGTCGATCATGAATCTGTTTCAATTACGGAGAGCAACTGCCATCTCACGTCATGATCGCAGTACATGTGCTGCGCTGAAAAAAAAGAGAGCGCTTTTCAGACTCAGGCAAGGTGTTCGTCAATTTTTTTTGCAATCATGTTTTTCGGCATAGCGCCCACCATCTGATCAACAACCTTACCGTTCTTGATAAGCAGCATGGTTGGAATGCTTCTTATGCCATACTGCGAAGCAGTACTTGGATTATCATCAACATTGAGTTTTGCAACAATTGCTTTGCCTTCGTAATCGCCGGCAAGTTCTTCGATAACAGGACCAAGCATCATGCATGGGCCGCACCAGGCTGCCCAGAAATCCACAAGGGCCACTTTATCTGAATCGAGTATTTCTGTTTTGAAATTCTGATCTGTAGCGACAAGATATTTTCCGCTCATAGTTCTTTTGTTTAAAATTAGGAGTTTTCTTTCTGATCGTGCATGGAGAAAGAAGTAATGAAGCTAATAAAAAAAAACCATTTTCTATCCAGAGTACTGCTAAAAAACCGACTGATCAAGTCTTTTGACTATTCGGCAACGATCCGTTGTCAGGCAACATCAGCGATTATAAACCACCAGGAACAGCTTGCCGTTCATCCGCATGTTTCAAGCGAGCATCATGTGGTAAAAAAAGATCAGCCTGAAATTCTGACATTGTCAGGACCAAGAATTTCCTCAAGTTTTTCAAGCGTTGTTTCATCCGCGTCGATCGGTGTATTGCGAGCAAAAATACTGATCGTTTCCATCGCGTCGCCAGCCTGAACCTTCACCTCGAAATCGACTGGAACACCGCCGGAATGGTCAGCAAAAACTTTTTTTACCCTGACGAGCTTTTCAAGCTGAGTCTGGTCATCGGCATCAATGTTCAGAATAATTTTTCGCACAAGAGCTGACCTGACCTTTTTTATCGGCACAACCTCCCTGACGAGAAGTTTCAGCGATCCTCCGCTTACTTCAGCTTCAGCAACAAGCATCAGCACTGCTTCAGGTTTAATGAGATGCCCATATTGTTCAAATACACTTGCAAAAACAGTAAAATCCGATTTTCCGGTAAAATCTTCTATCGCACCAAAGAGCATGGGCTTGCCTTTTCTGTCCTGGTAAGGCTTGACAGAAACAACAACCCCGATAACCTTGTATTGCCTTGAGGGTGTTACCGCCTTTGCGTCAAGCTGGAGTGTGGCAAACGCCTCAAAGTCCCGACGGTAAGTGGAGAGAGGATGACGGCTCAGATAAAATCCGACAAGTTTTTTTTCATGAAGCAGCTTCTCTGAATCCGGCATTGGATCAGCGGGATCGAGATCGGGATAATGAATATCTTCCATAACTCCACCATGCTCCGAAGTGAAAAATCCGCACTGACCGAGGGTTACAGAACGGTTCTGCACCTGGCCGAATTTGATGGCCTTGTCAATATTGGCAATGAGACGTGCCCTGTGCTGGTCAATCTCATCAAATGCTCCGGAAAGTATCAGGCACTCCAGAGCTTTACGGTTCATGACCCTGAGGTCGAGTGATGCGGTGAGATCAAAAAGATTGATAAAGTCGCGTTTTTTTCTGAGTCGTGATGTGACAATAGCTCTTGCTGCGCCGCCAACCTGTTTGATGGCACTCAGTCCAACCCGGATTGATGCTCTCCCGTTGTGTTCCTCAACGGAAAAGAGCGTGTCGCTTTCACCATCGATCAACAAAAGCGACAC
>JAAXUM010000234.1 GCA_013336025.1 Chlorobiaceae bacterium | reverse complement strand
ATACAGTACGATATGCGGAAATAAGAAGGGGAAAAGGCATTAAGGAAAAGCAGGCTTTTGTGCAGTTCCTGCTGGAGAAGGTGAGCCGGAGAGCTGTTTTTATTTTTTTCGTTTTCAAATAAACAGCGTATATTTACACTGTAAATAAAAAATGATTACTATGGCCAGACCTTTCAGGGCATTGCAGATGCCCCATCTCAGGGAGTCCATCAAGGACTCCGCATGGCGTCAGATCACCGAATCAGGAGCATCTTCGCTCTCTCTCCGAAAAATCGCCCGTGAGATCGGTATCACAGCTCCGGCAATCTATAACTATTTCCCCGATCGCGACGCGCTGGTAACGGCACTCATCATTGACGCGTACGCCTCGTTCGGCGACTTCCAGCATGAAGCGAAAGCATCTTTTCCTGAGCCTGGTCAGGCGGCAGAGCGGCTTCGGGCTACCGGCATTGCCTATCGCAGATGGGCAATAAAATATCCGCACCGCTACATGCTCATTTTCGGCAGTCCGGTTCCCGGCTACGTACCGCCTATGCAGGAGCTTCTGCCGGTGATGATGCGTTCACTTGGAGCCCTTACGGCTGTCATTGCGGAACTGCACATAGCGGGCCGTCTGGAAGTGCGTGGCATACCGCACCCCCTCATCGAACCCGGGCACCGTTTTTTCAGCCTTCCGGATACGGCGGATCCCGGAACGTTTGCCGTTTACTCCGTCGCGATGCTCATCTGGAGCCGGGTGCACGGGCTTGTCTCTCTTGAGATAACCGGCCAGCTCCCTCCCTTCGCCGAGGACGGTGAGGCGCTTTATCGTTATGAACTTGATGCAATCTGTCTGCAGTTCATCCGTCCGTCACAAGATGGAGAGGATGTTATTTCATCAACAAGGTCACGGAGCTCTCAATGAAAAAAACCATCATCGCAGGACTGCTCGGAGGTCTGGCCATGAATCTGGCTATGCTTCTTACTTTTCGTACCCTCGGATTCGGCTGGGACGGCAGAGGGATCCTTCTTGCCTCGCCCATGCAGAGCCAAAAGCTTGTTGCTGTCTGGACGGAAATCCAGCCGCTGCCGCTTGTCGTGAACACCCCGCTTCCCATCATTCTGGGCCTCATGCTTTTCGGCATTGGCCATGCGTTCATCTACCGTTCAGTCGCAAGCGCCTGGCCGGCTGGGGTGTTGCCGAGGGCGCTGAGAATGTCGGTTCTGATTTTCTTCATGACCTTCCTTTTCTGGGAGTTTTTCACTCCCTTCAATCAGTTTGGCGAGCCGCTGCCTCTCATTGCGCTTGAACTGTTGTTCTGGGCAGTTATTGCAACTGCCGAGGGTATAGCTATTGCATGGGTAATGGAAAGGAGGACAGCATGAAAGCGCTGATTTTCGACGGATCGCCCGAAGGCGACAGCACTGGCGAAAGGCTTGCGGAGGTTCTGGCTGAACTTCTTGCTTTAAAAGGGTATGAAACCAGGCATATCGTGCTGCGCCAGAAAACCATCGGCAACTGCAACGGCTGTTTCCAGTGCTGGCTGAAAACCCCCGGTATCTGTGTTCTTGACGATGACAACAGGGAGCTGTCGCAGCGCTTCATCGGAAGCGATCTGCTGATTCTCCTGACGCCGGTAACCTTCGGGGGGTATTCGCCGGAACTGAAACGGATGCTTGACCATTTTATTGCCAATGTTTCTCCCTTTTTCATGACGGTTAATGGTGAAACACACCATCGAAATCGTTATGCGGTCTATCCTGATCTGCTGGTGATCGGATGGCTCGACCAGCCTGACAGGGTTCAGGAATCTCTTTTCAATCATCTTGCATGGCGCAACTCGATAAATTTTTATGCACAACGAAGCAGTTGGGGCATCATCGAGCGTTCTGCCGGCTCAGTTGTACTGAGGCAGAAACTGGATGCCCTGCTTCAGGGGCTTGACAGTCCTGCCGAACGGGTAGAGATGAAACTTCCGGATGTTGCTGCGGTTTCAGGAAAGTCCTGGCCGCCACGCAAAGCCCTCCTGCTCTGCGGAAGTCCGCGCATGGCGAAAAGCACATCGGCTTCTCTGGGAGGATACCTGCTTGACCGGCTTGAAGCTCAGGGGGTTGAGACGCAAACCATCCACATCTACAAGATGTTGCATGACGGTCGGAAAGTTCAGCAGATGCTCGATGCCGTCGATAGTACCGATCTCTGTATTCTGGCATTTCCGCTCTATATCGACTCCCTGCCCGCACCGGTACTCTCCGTGCTGCGGATGATCGAGGAGCATCGCAAAGCGAAACCGGCGCAGGGCGGGTTTGCGGCTATAGCGAACTGCGGGTTCATAGAGTCCGCCCAGAATGAAAACGCTCTTGCTGCCTGCAAGGCTTTTGCAGGCGCATCCGGTTTCAACTGGATGGGCAGCGTTTCGGTTGGCGGAGGCGAAGGGCTGGTGCATGGTCGTCCGCTCACAGAGCTTGGAGGGCCGGTGATTCCTTACCGGCGCTCTCTCGACAGTGTCGCCCAATCCCTCGCAGGGGGTAAGCCTGTGCCTGAAGATGCCCGCAGGCAGCTTGGCAGGCCGTTCGTTCAGTCCTGGATTTTCCGGTTTTTCGGCTCCAGGAACTGGAAAAAACGTGCTCGTCAGAATGGCGTCCTGCACAAGCTGAACGATTGTCCGTATCAGCAGTCTGCGCGATAAGTAACGACAGTGGGGCCCCATCATGTCGGTGTGCCTGACGATAAAGTTCACATTTTCCTCGACAGGCTTGGCATAAAGTGCAGGCTCAGCGAGTGATTAGCGACAGTTTTTTCTTTTTTTGACGGAGCACTACAATCACACAATTTCATAGAAGATGTGCCGTATGGCGAGCCGTTCAGGATTTATAGCATTTTCGCAATGGGATTCTTCTTCTTTTTGATAGCCTAATTAAGAGTTTGGTGCATGCTTTCCTCATAGTTGACGTCACACACTGTGTAGCGTTTCCCTTCCGGAACCACGGCTACAGCAAATATTTAAACAACGTAACGGATATCAACGACAATGAGCGTATCGATGAAATCGTGGGCAACCCCCCTTGCTTTTGGAAGCTTTATAATTCTTGCCGTCACCGGCCTCCTCATGTTTTTCAAGATAGAGGGCGGCTACATCAAGCCTGTGCACGAGTGGCTGAGCTGGCTGATGGTGGCAGGTGTTGCTCTGCATACCATCGCCAACTGGAAAGCATTTCTCTCATATTTCTCGAAAATTCCGGCGGTCTCGATTATCTCGATCGGCGTTATCGTCACCGCGCTTGCGGTGTTCATGCCCGCTTCCCGCGAGGGCGGCAACCCCAGAATCAAGATGATGAAGGCCATCGAATCGGCCAGGCTTGAAACGGTCGCCGAAATCTCGGGCAAAGAGAGTGGCGAGATCGTTGCCGCGCTTAAAGAGAAAGGCATCATGGTGAATGACCCGACTATGACCGTCCGCCAGATCGCCAGGACGAATAATAAGGAGGCGATGGAGGTGCTCGGGGTGGTGTTCAGGTAAAAAGAGAGCAGCATCTGTACGTATAAAGCCGGGCATCATCCCGGTTTTTTTTATGTTCAGATTACTGCAGATTATCGGCAATATTTTCTGTTATGTTATTAGAACAGGCTCTCAAAAAGTCAGGGATCCGGTTTCCCAACCAGTCTAATGTTAACCGGTCACTACTGGATTTATATGAACGGTTCACACATGAATCATTCCTGACACGC
>JAAXUM010000233.1 GCA_013336025.1 Chlorobiaceae bacterium | reverse complement strand
TTCCCCCGCAAGCGCGCCTCTCGACTCCCGCGAAGGGGCTGTAGCTGGGACGTCTCCAGTAGCGCTCCAGCTTGCCTTGCACAGTCTATCGCTTCTCGAGTTCCTTCCGTTTCTCTGCCAGCTGACCCTCGAGCTCCTTCTTTCGTTCGATGAGAGCTCGCTCCGCCTCCTCAACCCGGGCGCACTCCGCTTTCCAGTAGCCCACATCCCGGCGCAGCCGATTGCGTTCTTCGTACATCTCTTCGAGATTGAACTGAGCCTCAGCGTACCCTTGTTCAGCTGCCAAACGGTACCACGTTACAGCCTCGTAATCATCCTGAGTGACACCAAGACCTATTGCATAATAGACTCCAAGTTTGTTCTCTGCTTCTGCACTTCCACCTGCTGCTTCTCGCTGTATCCGCTGGAAGGTAAGCGAATCAGCTTGTGCAGTACCGAAAAACATCAGGAAAAATCCGAAAGCAAGAGCTGATTTTTTTATCATCGAATCCAGTTGTTATTTTAAGGGATTACTGATCAAGCGCCACCTTTGTTTGTCTGCCGGATTTTTATGGTATCTTCAGGAACACCATCAATCAGCACCATAGTCTGAAGGCTGATACCTTTTTTTACCGATACCGGCAGCGACTTTTATGGAAATAAAGCATAACCACCCCATCTTTGAAGAACAATTTTTAACCTATCGGCAATCACTGGGGAGCGATTTCGATGGATACAGAAATCACTGCTATCGAGTGTATAATTTTTGCTGCGCACTTACCCGCAATAAACCTGAAAATGACGACAAAATAGTAATCGCAGCGATGTTTCATGATCTCGGAATCTGGACAGAGAACACCTTTGACTATCTTCAACCATCTCAACTTCTTGCCCGAAGATACCTTGAAAAAACTGATCGCAGCACATGGATCCCTGAGATCGAGGCAATGATCAGTGAACATCACAAGCTCACGCCATACAAAGCTCAACCCTCTCTGCTCATTGAACCGTTCAGAAAAGCAGACTGGATAGACGTATCGAGAGGAATGCTCCGACACCGGCTACCAGACGATTTTGTCCTCGATGTTTTTGATGCCTTTCCAAACGAAGGGTTTCATAAAAAACTGCTCCTCCTTGCAAAGGCTCGCATCAAAACTCACCCGTTCAACCCCTTGCCCATGATGAAACTGTAGCCGGCGGATATCTGTATTTGACGTGATTCACGAATAGAGAATCCGGTAAGGATTCAGAATGAATTCCGCAAGGATTCTTAACGCTGATACACACTGTCAAGATCTTGTTTTATCCGGAACGTTACGTTAACATCGAACCACACAAGCCTGTTTTTTGCTTTTTCCAAGCAAAAGCATACGGGTAATAGTATACCGTGTAGCCACAAGCTCAACAAGAATCGGGCCAAAAACCCCGAGAAGCGTACCAAGCACAAAAAGAATCCAGATATTGGTTATACCGATTTTTGTGAAAACAATTCTTGATGCTGCCGTAAAAAAAACATGAAACAGGTAGATTGAATAGGAGTAAAATCCAACCCTCGCAAGCAATTCGAACTCCCACTCAATAAAAAGCAAGGCCGTACAGGAGAGCGTCCCGATAACAAGAGCGTTTAACGATCTTCGTCCTCCTCCATATTCGTGACCAAAAATAAACAGGAAAAAAATAATTGCCGTCATGAGCAAAAGCCCGATGATCTTTTTATGTTTCAACTCAAAAGGAAAACGCGAAAAAAATATACCGCAAAGAAAGTAGGGCAGCAGATAGAAAGCGCCTGAAATTGAAAGCCATGGCGTTCCGACATTGGCAACGCAAAGCGTAACTGCCATAAGATAAACCACTGCAAAACCGGCTTTATTATGGAGCACCCTGAAATGCTCCAGAGGAATAATGATCAGAAAAATCAGAAACAGCGATTCGATGAACCAATAGTGCGCCACCGGCATCAGGTGCAGAAAACGCCAATCCGCTACCGAGGAGTTCGTTCCTGGAGTGAAAGCCTGAAAAAGAGCGAAAATGGTACCAACAAAAAGCATGGGAACAAGCAGCCTGCGGATTTTTCCGTTGATGAACTTTTTCCAGTCGCTCATAAAGGGTCTCCAGGCGTAAACGAACCCTGAAAGAAACGTAAAAAGCGGCATACGAATATAGGCAAGCAGCTCATTTGCATCCTTGAGCACTCCGTCCTGAACACGGAGTCCTCCCTGGGGAGTGACACCGATAACATGGTAGGCGACAAGAAAAACACAAGCCAGACCCCTGAGCGTATCAATCTGTATGTTTCTGCAAGCCGGATTTGCTTTCATAACCTTGATTCTTATGAGAATGAGTTACGGTTTTTTTCCCTTGACTTCCGACTCTCTTGTTGTCCTCACCCATGCGGTGCTTTTTTTACGCAGCACCATTGCTGCATAGAGAGGGATTTTCCACAAAACATAGAGCGGAGCCATTGCAAGATAGAGCCAGGTTGAAAGCGGTGCACGTAGTTGAATCTGCCCGGAAATAACGTAAAACACCAGAATCAGCCAGAAGGAAGCCGCAAGCATGATCCAGCCGCCCTTGAGCAGAAGCAGCGCACCTGCCGTAGCCAAAGCAAAAAGCATAACCATGAGGGAGAGCGGCGGAACGGCAAGCTCTAAAAGAGCATAGAGAAAACGAATCTGCCTTTTTTCGGCAAAAAGCCTGAGCAACGGAGCGGTCATCTTTCGTACAAGCATGAATCGACCTCCCTCCCAGCGGCTTCTCTGGCTTGCAGCGCTTTTACCGGAGGTTACCATCTCACTTCGCACAATGGCATCCGGATTATAATACACAGAAATGCCATCCTGCAGGAGGCGCAAGGTAAATTCCATATCCTCAACAATGGAGTGACAGGGCCATCCGTAGCGCTCAAGCAGTTCGGTACTGAAGGCCATTCCGTTGCCTTTCAGCACCGCAGTGCCCGAAAGCCGAAACGTACCTGCCATACGCAGATGATTGAAAACATTAAATGCCGCGTCAATCAGAGCGGGACGCCAACCGGCCCCCGGATTGCTGACGCCGTTGTATGCCTGCACAGAGTGAATTGCCGGCTGGCTCAGGGATAGACTTATTTCGCGAAGGTAGTTTCTCTCGGGAGCAACATCAGCATCGATAATGGTAATCGCATCAGTATGTCGATAACTCTCCCGGCAGGTTTTCAGAAACCAGTCAAGTGCCTGTCCTTTCCCCCTGTTTACCGTATCAGTTCGTTCAAAAACCTTCGCACCGGCGCTACGCGCATTGAGAGCAGTTGCATCACTACAGTTGTCGGCAATAACATAGACTTCAAAGCGGTTTACCGGATAATCGCACGCAAGCACCCCTTCAACCGTGCGCACAATACCCTCCTCTTCATTATGAGCCGGAATGACTATGCCGATATTGATAAATCCGTTTGCAACTCCTTCCTCTTTTTTAAAAAAATACGCAGCAACAGTGCTCAAAAGGAGATATGCCGCCGGCAAGATGAGCACCATGAGCAGACATTGAAAAACAAGTTCAGCAATGATCATGAGCGCATCCCTTCATCGTGAAAAAGATCGACCATAGCACTGTTGTTGGCATGCTGATTATAGAGATCAACAACTTTTTTCCGTCCAGCCACTCCCAGCTCACGGCGAAGACGGGAGTCATCAAGCAGTTTCCGGATCTGGCGGGCAAGATCCACAGCGTCTCCCGGTGTTGCAAGGAGTCCGTCACGCCCAT
>JAAXUM010000232.1 GCA_013336025.1 Chlorobiaceae bacterium | reverse complement strand
TCGCAGGCCGTCGACGCCCATACCAAGCCAGAAATCCAGTACATCAAACAACGCCTGGTGCACCTCGGGATTCTCAAAATTCAGATCCGGCTGATGGTGGTAAAAACGGTGCCAGAAATACTGGCCGGCTACCGGATCATAGGTCCAGTTGCTCGCTTCGAAATCCTGAAAAATAATTCGGGTTTCAGAATACTTGTTAGGATCATCACTCCAGACATAAAAGTTACGTTCGGGTGAACCGGCAGGCGCTCTGCGTGCACGCTGAAACCAGGCATGCTGATCGGAAGTGTGATTGACAACAAGCTCGGTAATAACCTTCAGACCCCGGCTGTGTGCCTCTTCAAGAAAATCCCTGAAATCATCGAGCGTGCCATAGTCAGGATTAACCTTCATATAATCAGCAATATCATAACCATCATCGCGAAGCGGCGACGGATAGAACGGCAGCAGCCAGATAGCGGTAATACCCAGACTTTCCAGATAGCCAAGTTTCTGGCGCAGCCCCTGAAAATCTCCTATGCCATCATTATTGCTGTCATAAAATGTTTTGACATGCGCTTCGTAAATAATTGCGTCTTTGTACCAGAGTGCTTCAGGTTCATACATGGTATAAAATTCTTTAGGTCAGATAGTTATAAATAAAAAATCAAGGAAACAGCTCAACTCTGAAAACATGTGCAGGCAGATCGAGAGGATTGATCTCAACAAAGTTCCATTCACCGTTCCAGTTGAAGGAATTGCCCGAAAGCAGATCCTCCACCATAAAATGGTGATCATGAGAAAGGCCGAACAGTTCAAGCGGAAAACGAAGCCAGCCGCTCTGCGTCATGAACGTATCAAGATTGACCACCGTCAGAATCACGTTATGATTATCAGGTGACCGTTTCACATAGCAGATCAGCTTATCGTGCTCCACGCCGGCGGAAGCCTCGATGCGC
The DNA here is from genome assembly GCA_013336025.1 of Chlorobiaceae bacterium. Lineage (GTDB taxonomy): Bacteria > Bacteroidota > Chlorobiia > Chlorobiales > Chlorobiaceae > Chlorobium. The sequence continues at coordinate 2,785 of JAAXUM010000232.1, read as the reverse complement.
ACAAAAGTGATATTGTCAGTCCTCTGCAATGCCGGATTTGTTTTTCTGATCCGGTTGATCCGGGTAATTTCCGCACGAATGTTACCGGGCCGGTCAATATCCCACTGCTTGATCTCGTATTTCTCCGAATCCAGATACTCCTCACGACCCTCGGCAACGGGCAGATGTTCACAGAGTTCATAAGCCGGACCGTACATCCCGTAATTTGACGAGAGCGTAGCCGCAAGAAACAGACGGATAAGAAACTTCGGGCGGCCCCCGGTCTGCAACTCTTCATGCAGAATATCCGGAGTATTAGGCCAGAAATTCGGCCTCATATAATATTTCAGCGGAGCACTGGCAAGCTCTCCAAGGTACTCCTCAATCTCGTGCTTGGTATTTCGCCAGGTAAAATAGCTGTAGGACTGCGTGTATCCTGCTTTTGCAAGACGCTCCATCAATCGGGGGCGGGTAAATGCCTCGGCAAGATAAATGGTATCGGGATGCTCCTCCCGAAGAGAAGCCAGAGCCCACTCCCAGAACGGAAACGCCTTGGTATGCGGATTATCGACACGAAAAATCCTGACCCCTTGCTCTATCCAGAAAAGAAAAATACTTCTCAGCTCCATCCAGAGATTCTGCCAGTCACTGGTCTCAAAATCGATGGGAAGAATGTCCTCATACCGCTTCGGAGGATTTTCAGCAAACTGAACCGTACCATCCGGACGCCATTTGAACCACTGCGGATGCTCCCGAACATAGGGGTGATCGGGAGAACACTGGAAAGCTATATCAAGCGCAACAGCAATCCCCTCTCTCTCTGCCTCGACAACAAACGCCCTGAAATCATCTATCGTGCCAAGCTCGGGATGCACCGCCTTGTGTCCGCCGTCACTGCTCCCTATGGCCCAGCAACTGCCGGGATCAAGAGGAGATGCAACCAGCGCATTGTTCTTCCCTTTACGTTTGCTCCTTCCTATCGGATGAATCGGCGGCAGATAGATAACATCAAACCCCATACCGGCAATCAGCGGTAAAAGCCGCTGGCACTCCCCGAAAGTCCCGTGCATTCCCGGCTCCAAAGCCCAGGAACGGGGAAAAAACTCATACCATGAACTGAACGCAGCTCGTTTCGGTTCAGCAGAAAGCGGAAGCTCTTTTTCATACATCGAGGCAAGTGCGCTGTCAGGATTTCGATCCATAAGCTGTTCGAGTTCAACAGCAAAAGCCGCATCGAGCGCTTTTTCAACCTCGTCACCGCATAATGCAGCAGCAAATGATGCAAGTAAAACAGCATCAACCCCCTCAGCCCTTGCCGCACCCTTTTCCACCAGAGCGCCACCAATTTTCAGATCAAGTGCTACATCCTGAGCCGCCTCAACTTTTTTCTTCAGTCCCCTCTTCCATGTCTGAAAATGATCAATCCATGCCTCAATTGTATAAACATACCTCCCCGGAGCACCAACAATCAAAGCTCCCTTCCAGCGGTCATTGCCGATCGGCTCCATCGCAGCCCGCTGCCAGAGAGAATCGATCGGTGAACGAAAAAGAAGTTCTGCCCGTATCGTATCGGCACCATCAGTAAAAATATCGGCCTCGACATAGAGAAGGTCTCCCTCAACCCCTTTTACAGGATACTTTCCTCCATCAAGCTCAGGAGAAACCTGTTCAATGACAACACGTCGGCGGCCGTCAAAATCCTTGATTATATAGTGCGGTATCGTGGTAAGAAATGCTTCGTTACTCATCAGAAGTTCAGGTTGGAAACCAGAAAAAAGGGTTGACGGAAAAAAACTCGGATCACAACAAGAAGCGATGCCGCACTTACCGCAACAACCCCGTTACAGAAGGAAAACATCTTTTTTGCATAGTACAGCAAAATAGAAAAACTCCCTTACTTTTTTGCCTTTCAGATCGATCTATTTTATCATCATCACCCGGGAAAAATAACGATCCCGCCATGACATTTGAATTTCTCTGAAAAAAAATGATTCTTTAAGACGCTGCCATTTACCGTGGAGCACACCTCCCGACAAAACCGTAGCAACGGCAATCCGGCAACCCATTCATTAAGGCCGGTAAACTGCCGGTATTTTATTATTGTCTTCACCTGAATTATCATGTTTGAACCACAAAAAGAAAAACTGCAGGAAATACGCTACCGCCTGGATCAGTTACGGGGGTATCTTTGACGTCGATGAACGCAAAGAGAAAATTGACGATCTTGAAAAAATAACTGCTGATCCCGGATTCTGGAACGACCAGCAGGAGGCCAATCGGATTCTCAAGGAACTGGCCGAACACAAATCATGGACAGGAGCCTTTGAAAAACTCGAAACGGCAGCAACAACAACCGGGGAAGAACTCACCATAGCCGATGAACTTGAGGATGCATCGTTTGGCGAAGAACTCATAGCCGCAATTACCGCCATTGAAAACGGCATCGCCGCCATCGAATTCAGAAATATGCTTTCCGGCAAAGACGACCCCGGAAACGCCATCATCACCATCCATGCCGGAGCAGGCGGAACCGAAGCGCAGGACTGGGCAGAAATGCTTTACCGCATGTACATGCGATGGGCCGAGCGCAAAGGGTTCAAAGTCTTTACCGATGATTACCAGGAGGGCGACGGCGCCGGCATCAAAACCGCAACCCTCGAAATTCAGGGCCCTTATGCTTACGGCTATCTGAAAGCGGAAAACGGCGTTCACCGCCTCGTGCGCGTTTCTCCATTCGACTCGAACGCCCGGCGACACACCTCTTTTGCAAGCGTCTATACCTATCCCGAAGCAGATCGGAAGAGCA
>JAAXUM010000030.1 GCA_013336025.1 Chlorobiaceae bacterium | reverse complement strand
AGAAACCGGATGCTTCATGATTTTGCACTTGCAAACAGTTGCATCATTTTTGTCGCAGGCAAAAAAAGTTCAAACGGGCAGGTTCTTTATGGCATATGCAAAGCAGCGAATCCCTGCACCTATTTCCTTGAGGATATTTAAGAAATAGACGATGCATGGCTGATCGGGAGTGATGGCTGTACGGTTGAAAGCGTGGGTATCTGCGGAGCCACCTCAACACCAATGTGGCTGCTTGAAAAAGTAGCAGCACACCTCCAGAGACGCTATAACCATGATCCCGCATGACACAGGCTCCCATGACACCGAGACAAACTCCATCATGAACTCTCTCACGCTTACTATTAACGGGCTTAAGACAACCGTTCAACCAGGAACGTCCATTCTTGAAGCAGCATTATCATGCGGTATTACCATACCCACGCTCTGTTTTCAGCAGTCACTCGATGTTCAGGGCTCATGCTGGATCTGCATCGTGGAAATCAAAGGAAAAAACCGCTTTGTCCCGGCATGCAGCACCAGTGTCTCGGAAGGAATGGTTATAGAAACTGAAACTGAAGAACTTCATCTCATGAGACGCCGAACCCTCGAACGCCTCATTGAGCAGCATTGCGGAGATTGTCTCGGCCAATGCGAACTGGCCTGCCCTGCAGGTTGCAATATCCCTGGATTCATTTCGGAAATTGCAGCTCACCATGATGACAAAGCAATTGCAATCATCAAAAACACCATCCCGCTTCCCGGCATTCTCGGAAGGGTATGTCCTGCACCATGTGAGGATGCCTGCCGCCGACACGGTGTTGATGACCCGGTGTCAATCTGTGCCCTGAAACGCTATGCCTCCGACAGGGATATGGAAAGCAGTGAACGGTATATTCCTGCTATGGCAGAAAAAACCGGAAAACATGTAGCAGTCATAGGTGCCGGGCCGGCAGGCCTGACAGCAACCTACTATCTTCTCACTCTTGGTCATGCAGTCACCATTTATGATGAACATCCTGCTGCTGGCGGCATGATGCGATACGGTATCCCCCGATTCAGGCTTCCCGACTCTGTTATCGACAAGGATGTGGAACCTTTGGAAAAAATGGGTGCAACATTCCGGTTCGAAACCCGATTCGGCAAAGATATCAATGCGGCATCGCTGCAGAAAACGTTTGATGCAATCTTTCTTGCCGTCGGAGCCCAACACGCAGCGGCAATGCAGATCCCCGGCGAACATGAAGCAGGAGTACTGAGCGGCATCGAGTTGCTGCGCCAGGCCCGTGAAGGTGTTGCAGAGCATCCGGGAGAGCGTGTTGTTGTCATTGGCGGAGGAAATACCGCTGTTGATGCAGCAAGAACAGCCCTTCGACTCGGAGCTGCAAGCGTGACCATTCTCTATCGCCGAACAAAAGAAGAGATGCCTGCAAACCGGCAGGAGATCAATGAGGCTGTCGCTGAAGGCATTACCCTGCACACTCTTGCTCTTCCGGTTTCAATGCGGCGCATGAACGGATTCACCGAAATCACCGCCATCGCCATGCGGCAGGGAGAAAAAACAGATGAAAGCGGAAGAAAAAAACCGGTACCGGTCAACGGCAGCGAATTCACCATAACAGCCAATACGGTCATATCAGCAATAGGTCAACAGGTGGACAGCTCAATTGCTCTGGCAGCCGGAATCGGAACAAGCCGGAAGGGGACCTTTGACGTTAACCCTGCAACACTGCAATCGGACATTGCCGGAATTTTCTGCGCTGGTGACTGTGTAACAGGACCTGATCTGGCAATCCATGCCGTTGGCGAGGGCAAACGTGCCGCTCATGCGATCCATCTTTATCTGCAGGGAAGACCTGTTGTTGGCCGACAAAAACAATTCAACTCATCCTACGGCCCCAGAGACCAGGCACCGGAAGCTTTCTACAGCAAAGCCAACCCTCTTGAAAAGATTGCCCTGCCTGAACTTTCTCCCGAAGAACGATCCGGCACATTCAGGGAAGTTGCTCTTGGACTCTCATCTGAAGATGCCAGTCAGGAAGCGTTGCGCTGTCTTCAATGTCGCTGCAACGCCGTTGAAAACTGTCTGCTCCGTGAACTTGCCGCTGTCTACCTCCCGTCAGGAAGCTGCAAACTGGAAGAAAAGCTCGATTTCGAGATAATTTCCGGAACCGAGATCCGCATGGAGCGGGAAAAGTGCGTTGACTGCGGGATCTGTGTCAGAACGCTTGAACAGTGCGGCACGAAAAATGAACCCGACTATCAAAAGCTTTCATCATCCTGCCCGACAGGAGCGCTCAGTGAAGCATTGCTGAAAAAAATATAACCGCTCATCTCTCTCATCGGGATTTCAGCAGATCAAAAAATGACTTGACCATGGTTGAGACGTGACTGAATGAAGAAACAACCGTTTCCTGAATTTCACGTACTGTTGCCGGAGCATCACCTCCGGCAACAGACAAGTATGCGACATAGAGCACAAAGAGAGCTCCGGCAAGAAGAACCAGCCGAAACATATTCCTGAGGCACGAAAAAAGAATCATCACAGCAGCAATAACCGCAATTACAAGCAGTACTGGATTACCAAGGAGAAGATCAACAGCTTTTTCCATTGTTTACAACATCGTTAGAGATATTCCTGCAGTATCTCTGAACCAATCAGAGAGGGAGAGGCGCTGGCCAGTTTTTCTCTGGCATCCAGCAGTTCTTGTCGCATTTCAGCCAGAAGAGCTGGCTGATCAAGTAAACGCCGTGCGATCATGTAAATTTCCGAAGCGGTCGCTTTATGCTGTATCAGTTCGGGGACAACCTGATCTTTTGAACCAAGCCCTTTTGTTACAATATTGGCCAGAGAGATACTCGTGAGCCTTACAAGCAGACGACCTACGGCATAGTTCAGCCAGGCAGTCTTGTAGAGAACAATCATCGGAACCCCGAAACAGAGCGACTCCAGCGTTGCCGTTCCGGAGGTTACCAGCTCAAGCTCACTGTACCGCATAACTTCATAAGCAGTGCACTCGACAATCCTGATATCACCAAACTCGGAAACAAGACTGAAATGCTTTTCATCCATATGCGGCGACCTGCCCAGCAGAAACACCGCGTCATAGTCTGCCGCAAGCATGCGGGCAGCTTTGAGCATTTCCGGAAGAACAAGAGCGATCTCCTGCCTGCGACTTCCCGGCAGCAGTCCGATCAGCCGCTGACCAGGAAGAATATTGTGACGCTTTAAAAAGAGATTTTCCGATGACAGCGAAACCTCGGAAAGCTCTTCAATAACCGGATGGCCCACAAATTCCGCCCTGATACCATGACGCCGGAAAAATTCAACCTCAAAATCAAAAATAACAAGCAGCCGATCAACGTAGCGGCCAATCGCCTTCACCCGCCCCTCTTTCCATGCCCAGACCTGGGGTGATATATAATAAATCACCGGAATTCCCTCTTCATGAAAGAAACGCGCCATAAGCAGATTCATGCCTGGATAATCGACAAGAAATGCAAGATCAGGCTTTTCCTGTCGGACCAGTTCTTTCATCTCACGAATCACCCTCTGAAGAAATCCTGCGTGCTTGAGCACCTCCAGAAACCCCATGATGCTCATCCTGCGAGTATCATAAAAAAGCTCCGCACCAAGAGCTCGCAATTTATCACCACCAATCCCGAAAACACGAATATCGGGTCTTGCCTTCAACAACTCAGCCACAACTCCTGCGGCATGCAAATCACCGGATACCTCGCCGGCTAAGACAAAAAGCTTCTTTGGCATCAAAAAGCGGGGAAAATTGGATGAACCACCGGGAAACCGTATTTTATATTTAGTTTTAGCATTCAATATTGCGGCTTGATCCCATTATATCAAAATCAAAAAATAATGCAAGTTAAATTCGGTACCGACGGATGGCGGGCCATTATCGCCAAAGAGTATACCTATGAAAACCTGAAACTTGCAGCACTCGCTTCTGCTCGATATTTTCATTCACAACCAGGCAGATCAAAAGGGGTCTGTATCGGCTATGATACAAGATTCATGTCAAAGGAATTTGCTGCCTATACCGCCGAAGTTCTCTCATCTGAAGGCATCCGGGTATTTCTCTCCGACAGCTTCGTATCCACTCCCGCTGTATCGCTCTATACCAAAGCAAAACAGCTTGCCGGAGGTATCGTGATCACCGCATCGCACAATCCACCAAACTACAATGGATTCAAGGTTAAAGCGGCTTACGGCGGACCGGCAAATCCTGAGGCAATAGCTGAAATCGAGAGCTACCTTTTGGAGATCGATCCTGAAACAGAAATCAAGCCGGACCTGAAGCTCATCGAGTCTGTCGATATGAAAAGCTTCTACATGAACTACCTGAAAACACACATCGACCTCCAGCTTATCCGGGAGTCGAGAATTAAAATTGCGCATAACGCCATGTATGGGGCCGGTCAGGATATTATTACCAGCTTTTTTGACGAATCAATGGTAAACTGTTATCACTGCTCGATCAATCCCGGATTCGGAGGCATCAATCCTGAACCAATGCCTCAGTATATTGAGGATTTCATCGATTTTTTCAAAGAGGTTGAAACCGATGTTGCGATTATCAATGATGGTGATGCCGACAGAGTGGGCATGCTTGACGAAAAGGCAAGGTTTGTGGACTCACACAAGCTTTTTGCCATTATCCTGAAATATCTTGTCGAAGAGAAACATCAAACGGGCGAGGTAGCCAAAACATTTGCACTGACCGATGTTATCAACAAAATCTGCCTGAAAAACAACCTTGTTCTGCATGAACTTCCCGTAGGCTTCAAGTATGTCAGCAAACTCATGAGCACCAATGACATTCTCATCGGTGGTGAAGAATCGGGCGGCATAGGCATTACCTCTTTTCTTCCGGAACGCGATGGGGTCTATATCGGTCTGCTGATACTCGAAATCATGACCCGTAAAGAGAAATCTCTTTCAGGACTTGTAGAAGAGCTCTACGATGAGTACGGGTATTTTGCCTTCACACGCAATGACCTGCACGTCAGCGAAGCAAAAAAGCAGGCAATCATCGCAAAGGCTGCGGCAGGAAACCTTGAAACCGTTGCCGGTTACAAAGTTCTTGGTTTCAGCGATCTTGACGGATACAAATACCATTTTGAAGGTGGATGGCTTCTCATTCGGCCATCAGGAACCGAACCGGTGCTTCGTCTGTATTGCGAAGCTGATACTGACGAAAAGGTATCAAAAGTGCTTGCATTTGCGGCTAAACTTGCCTGAAAAGGGATCACAACCGACAAAACAAACAACCATGGCGGAAACTCTCCCCTCGCGTATTGTGATTTTTGACGGTCTCTGTAATCTTTGTGAGTTTTCCGTAAACTTTATCCCGGAACGCGACAGTTCCGGACGTTTCACCTTCACACCTGCCCAGTCACCTCTGGGCAGGAAACTCCTCGATCGGGATCACCTTCATGCAGAACAAGTAACAACCGTCGTTCTGATCAAAGACGGCAAAGCCTTTACCAAAAGCGCTGCCGCGCTTGCAATTGCAGAAAAACTTGATTGTTTCCGGAACCTGCTGTACCTGTTTGCCATTATTCCGCAACCTCCGCGGGATCCTGCCTGTGATCTTACAGAAAAAAACCGCTATCTCCTGTGCGGCAAAAAAGAAAGATGCATGATCCCGGATCAGAAGCTGCAAAACAGGTTTCCTGAAAAAGAAACGTCCGTGTTATAAAAAGCATCTATCCCCCCGCACAACCGGATTGAGAACAATGCTTTACAGCTTTTCATGGTTATTCTGAAAAAAAAGGCGCAGGAACCAGCAATAAACGACGTCATATCCTTGAAGGGCGAATCTGTTTATTGTCGTGAGCGGTTTGAGTGAGAGGAGGACGGTATCCCGATCATATCGGTATAAACCATAGAACCGGAGTACCGACAAATCTGTCTCAACTACGCACTCGAATCGCGAAACAAATTAAGAGCGCTGCCCTGAAATATATTTTGCACGCAAAGCATTAACCGGCAAAACAGATGATGCCTGCACATGGAAGAGAGAGGAGAGGCCACATTAGCAATACCTGCAACACACAAGGCTTTGCCGGATAATCGGGTAACATCGAAGAACGAACAGTTCAGGGCGCTGGTTCTTGAGCATCAGGAGATGGTGCTCAATACCTGTTTCCGCTTTGTTTTCAACCGTGAAGATGCCGAGGACCTTGCTCAGGATGTTTTTGTGGAGGTATACCGCTCACTTGATCAATTCAGGGAAGAATCAAAACTATCCACCTGGATATACCGTATCGCTGTAACCAAATCACTTGATTACCTGAGACGACTGAAACGAAAAAAACGGTTCAGCTCGATCAAACGAGTAATCGGTATTGATGACCCGTCGGAAGACCTTACAGATCCTGCAGGTATCAACCCACTGCAGTCACTTGCCGGAAAAGAAAACGCAAACCTGCTTCAGGATGCATTGAACACGCTCCCTGAAAACCAGAAAACGGCATTCCTGCTCAGCAAGCAGGACGGCTTCTCCAACCAGGAAATAGCCGATATCCTCCAGAGTTCCGTTTCAGCAGTTGAATCACTCATCCACAGGGCAAAAAAAAACCTTCACGACAAACTCTATAAACATTTTAAACAGCCCTGAAAAACTGCTGAGCAGAAGAAAACGAAGGTTTTTTGCCAGTCTGACGTCAGATATATCATGAAACAGGAAAAAAAGATGAAGAACAATATCGATAAAAGAGAAGAAGAGGTAAGAAAAATCATGCAGTTGCTCGACGAGATGCAACCGCTGAAGGTTTCTCCCCTTTTCAGGGTTCATCTGATGGAAAGAATAGCTGCCGGCAGTACAAAAAGCAGATTGGAAACGGTTCACAACTTTAATCCGAGACTTGCATTTGCTGCACTGCTGCTTGTTATCAACATCAGCTCTGCAATGCTGTTTTTCAGTTCAACAGAACGGCAATCGAAAGAAACGGCAAGCAATGCCACAGAAACGATCAGTGATGACTACACCAGCCCTGCGCTGGCCTATTACACCGAAACCGGCACAGAGTTCTCCGGAAGCGAACTCCCTGATAATCAGAACGGTAGCAGATAACACGACTCCATCAACAAAAAAAATCATGACAGCAACATTACCTTGTTCAGGATGTAACGACAAAATGAAAACGATATGACAACCATGTTAAAAAAAGGAGCCGGCATGAAAAAAAGAGCAATTGCTGCTTCACTGGCTGCAGCGATCATGACATTCGGCAACACTGCTGGTGCTGCAGAATACCGCGAAAGCTATGCGATTGACCAGAACCATCATCGCAATGAATCCCGGCAGGAACAGAGCGATGAACGTTTCGCAAGGAATGATCGCCAGGAGGATGGATACCATGACAGGCTTCGTCAGTCTCCGGCAATCAGTGACGATTTCAGGTCAGTAAAAGCAACACTTGAACTCGATGATCGCCAACTCGACCGGTTTATTGCCATCCGGCAGGACTATCGGGAGCATACCGGTTCAGTTTACAGGGAAATTGCACTCCTGAAGGAAATCCGGCAAAACGAAGAGATGCAGAAACACAGAAACTTCAGAACAATCGCAAGATTGAACCGGAAAATAAGCGTTCTGCAGGATGATCTCAACCGATACCGTATCCGTTCCATCCGGAACTATCGTGAGGTATGCAACAACCAGCAGCGGGAAAGATTCGACCGTTTCTCCGTTAATAACAGCCCGATATTTTCACTGATGTTTCGATTTTAACCAGAATGACGATGTAAACAGACAAAGACGATAACACTAAAACAAAACGATAACTATGAACAAAAAAACAGTGACGATGATAGCCGCAATGCTCATTGGTGTCAGCAGTATTGCCTCAGCAACTGATTACAGCAGTTTTTCAGATGCAAAACTTGCTGAAATGCGCGGAACCATGCAGAATGTATCACAAGACGAACGGCAGGCATATCAGAACGAATGCCAGAAACGAGTAGCGTTACGCAGCCCCGACCAGCGTTCGAAACGAGCCGGTATGAACCGGGAAAAAGGAAGAGGCAACCGTCAAATGATTCTGAAAGAGCAACTCGGGCTGAGCGATGCGCAAAACAGACAGCTTCAGGAGATGCGCCAGAAACATGTTACGCTTTCCACGAAAGAAAGATCACGGCTTGCTGAACTGCAAAAACAACTCTTGAATGCATCTATGACCAGCAATCCTGACAAACAGCGTATTGCGCTGATTGCACAGCAGATCGGAAAGCAGCAGACAGACATTGCCATCATGAGAAGTACCAGCATGCAGGAGGTCGCTTCTGTTCTGACACCACAACAGCGTGAAAAAATGAAAACGTTTATGGATCAGATGCCAGTGCGCAGGCACGGCGCTATGAAGATGTAACGGAACTTCGTTAGTATCGGGGAATCAATAATGCAAAAGCAGGGAGTACAAGAGTATTTGTTCCTGCTTTTGTACTCCCTGATATAAATCAACTCAGGTATTCACAAACTGCTACAGTAACCTTTCATCCATCATGGATTTTTTAGCATCAAAGCGTTTTATCACCACATCGCTTGTCATTCTTGTTCTGCTCAACCTGACGCTGCTCGGAATTCTCTGGGTGCAGAATTTCTCCGGAAAACACTCTCCTGTACAGGTTAAAATAACCCGCCAGTACAACCGGCAGATTTTTTTCAACGCCCCTCTGGCGCTGACCGAAAAACAGGCCGATAGTTTTCAGGAACTTCGTCGTGAGCATTTCAGAAAAGTCAGGCCTGAAATGCAGGCCATTTCCCTGCTGAAAGAGCAGTTGGTCAAAGAAGCCATACGTGAAAACCCTGACTCACAAAAGATTGCGCAGCTTGCTCAAGCAATTGGAAAACACCAGTCAAGCATTGAACAGCAGCTTGCCACGCATTTTCATCAGCTCTCTGAAGTCTGCACGCCATCACAGAGAGATTCGCTGCAAAAAATTCTCATGCACATGGGTATGCGTCAGATGCACATGAGAAAGGATACCATAGAGAATCTTCAGCGTTAAACAGAGCACCCGAAAAATCAGGAACGTATAAAAAAGAATCGATAGTCAAAATCGGCTGTTTTCAACGCCTTTTGATCCTCCTTCCGATTTTTTCTGCAACAAGCCAGGCCTCATCTCTGAATGCAAAAACGGCAAGGAAAAAAAACAGCAGAAGCAATCCGGTTTTCACCAGAACAATCAATACCATCCCTGCCGCAAGCGTTTCGAACCATAGACCGACACCGGCAAACACTCCGCCGGCAGCAAGAAGCAAAGAAAGCTTGAGCCAGTCATACCGGTTTGGATAGACCTTCAGCGAATAGTATGCCATAACAAGACACATGACAAACGTACCGGCAACAATAGCATAAGCAGCACCTTCCATACCATTCACCGGCACCAGCAGCCAGCAGACAACAGAGGTAACCAATGCTCCGGAAAACGTTACCATCGGCAAAGAGCGAGTGTTACCGGTAATCAGAAGACCCGCAGTAAGATTGGTTGAAATCATGTCAAACACATAACTCAGAAAAATCCACGGAAGAACGGATAACCCTATCCAGTAACGAGGCGGAAGCAGGTAAAACCGGTCAGCATAGTGGTATCTCACGAGATCCGGCACAAAAAATGTCGACGCAAGCGCCATAACCATCGTAAAAAGCGTTGAAATGCTTAACACATAACGAAAAAGTCGCTTTGCATCGGGGTCCGAGGCATGCTGCAGAAAAAAAGGCTGCCAGGCAAAACGAAACACCTGAATAAAAAGCTGAAGAATAATACCAAACGCAACAACCCTGCCGTAAATTCCAAGAATATCTGAAGCAACATACCCTTCGCCGTAGATCCTTTCAATGTCTGAAGAAGAGATTCTGATAAGGATATTACGATCTATCAGATGAATAAGCAGGCCGGCAATACCGGCCGGAACATAGGGTAAACCTATCTGAAGCAGTTCACGGAACTGACGAAAGGAAAAAAACGGACGTAACTGCATGAAAACGGGAAACACCATCACACCGCTCACGATGGAACCGATAATGTTTGCGATAAAAGCACCTTGCAACCCGGCATGAAACGGAATGACAAGAATCATGGCTGCAATGACAACAGCAACAACACCGGTTACCCTTGCTATGGCGAACTGAACAGCCTTTCTTTTGAGTCTCAGTTCGGCAAAGGGAATAACAAGAATAGTATCGATCCAGAGAATGACTGCCGCATAGCGCACAAAGGCATATTCAGCAGAAGTCATGCCGAGCAGGACGGAAATATCACCGGAAAAGA
>JAAXUM010000231.1 GCA_013336025.1 Chlorobiaceae bacterium | reverse complement strand
GGAATGAATAGGATAACAGGGATCCGGCACCATGGCAAGATCACCGGGATTGGTAATGGCCTGTACAAGATGCACATACCCTTCTTTTGAACCCATGGTGGCGACTACCTCACGATCAAGGTCAAGGTCAACATTGTATTTTCGTTTATACCAGGTTCCAACAGCCCCCCGAAGCTTGTATATGCCTTTAGAGACCGAATAGCCGTGCGTTCTGGGTTTATTGATGCTGTCAACCAGTTTGTCAACAATATGCTGCGGTGTCGGTCCATCAGGATTACCCATTGAAAAATCAATGACATCCTCCCCTGCCCGCCGTTCCGCCATTTTCAGTTCATTAACGGCTGCAAAAACGTATTTGGGAAGGCGCTTGATTTTATCAAATTCAATTTCATCAAACATAATAGTACAAATATAAATTCATCTGTTGTATGCCGCGTTCATTCTATCATAAACAAAACGCCGCTCTTCTCCGCAATCTCAGGCCAAAGAACAGAGCAAATATCCTAAAAAAAAACAGATAATGAAACTGAAGTGCGGAGTGATTATTCCGGTGTACCCTCAAAAAGATGAAAAGGAACTCAATGGTCAGATGAAAAAGGCGACCTTTGAGCGAATGAGAGAAGTTCTGCCCTGTTTATTTCAAGGAATACACCATAATTGCCATGAGACTTCTTTCAAAGCGGATCTTTTTCCGTTGCGTTTCATCTGATGCATGAACAAAGAGACTGGATCATCGTCAATCACGGGATGCAGGCTCATCTCATTTGAGCTCCGAGGTACACATCGGACAACGTTTTGCTTTTACAGGAATCTGGCTGCAGCAGAATGGGCACTCCCTTACCGAAGGATCCGGAGCGGCAGCTTCTTTTGCTTTTAACCTGTTTATTCCCTTTACCGAAAGGAACATGACAAACGTGACGATAAAAAAACTGATGCAGGCATTCACAAGAATCCCGTAACTCAGCGTGACGGCTCCGGCGCTTTTAGCGGCAGCAAGTGATTCGTATGGTGCCGCTTTGCTCCCCTCTTTCAAAAGCAGATAAAAATTTGAAAAATCAACCCCTCCAAGCAACAGACCTATGGGGGGCATCACAACTTCATTAACCAGAGTATTGATGATGGTTGTGAATGCGGCGCCAATAATGATACCTACCGCCATATCGACAACATTTCCCCGAACGGCAAAATCTTTAAACTCTTTAAGCATAAACGGCGTTTATTTTTTTAACTTTGAGGATTACGTTTTTGGTAAAGATGATACGGAAGGTTTCCCGATAGTCCTGTATGGAACGAGATGGTGTCAGGAAATTCTTTCTTGTTGAAAATAATCAAAACAAGCAAATTGGACTTTAATTATTTTTTCTTTACAATGATACGTTTCTGTCGATTCCAATCCCGCTCCACGTAACGCAATCTAAAGCTCGTGCCAACAAACAAACCTGCATTGACTGATGCGTTCAAGCATCGGATAGAAGACGCTACCGGAAACGATTATAATTGCTGTTACCAGTGCGGCAAGTGTACGGCCGGTTGTCCTGCCGGATCGTTTATGGATAATCCTCCTGCCCGTATTATGAGGCTTGTTCAGGCAGGTTATATCGAAGAGGCCCTGAAAAGCGACGCACTCTGGTATTGTGTAGGTTGCCAGACCTGTACGGCTCGTTGTCCCCAGAACATGGACATAGCTGCAACGATGGATGCGCTTCGAGAAATTGCCCTGAAAGAGGGTGTTGTTTCTGAAGAGAGGGCAAAAAAGCTGGTTACAGCTTTTCACGTATCCTTTCTCAACAATATCCGCAAGCACGGACGTCTTCAGGAACTCTCTCTTGTAAACAGTTACAAGATGAGAACCAGATCATTTCTGCAGGATGCAGGTGCCGGCGTTAAGATGATCAAGGATGGCAAAATCAATCCGATGCATCTCCTGTCCGGAAAAGAATCGATAAAGGGACGTGATCAGATCGCTGCAATTTTTGATCTGTCAGAAAAGTCATCGGTAACACATGCCCCAAAACGGCGACCGAAAAAAAACATCGTCGTCCCGAAAAAGCCTCTCTCTTTTAAACCCGGTATGACAATCGGCTACTATCCCGGATGCTCACTTACCGGAACCGCCAAAGAATATGATGTATCCGTAAGAAAAATGTGCGATCTTCTTGACCTTAAACTCCGGGAGATCGAGGACTGGAACTGTTGCGGAGCGACATCTGCTCACGCAACAAACCATAAACTATCCCTTCTGCTTCCCGCCAGAAATCAGGTACTTGCCGATGCCGAAGGGCTCGATTATGTACTTGCCCCCTGTGCCGCATGCCAGAATCGTCAGGTCATCACGCGCAAGGCAATGATTGATTCGAAAGAGCTTCGTGAAGAAATTTTTTCAGTTACCGGCATTGAGCCAACCTGTAAGTCGGAATTTATCGGAGTAACCCAACTGCTCGAAGGGTATGATGAAGAGCAGATCAAAAAAAGAGTAAAACGACCGCTTAAGGATCTTTCTTTTGCCTGCTATTATGGTTGTCTTCTTGTTCGTCCTCTTGGAGAAATGAACTTTGACGATCCGGAAAATCCGGAAAAGATGGAAAAAATCGTTTCCGCCCTTGGCGGCACTCCGGTCGACTGGGCGTTTAAAATAGAGTGCTGCGGTGCCGGGCTGACCCTTGCACAACAGGGGCTGGTTGAAGATTTGACCCATGCCATTGCAAAAAATGCGGCTTCCAACGGAGCTGAAGCTTTTGTCGTGGCCTGCCCACTCTGTCATGCCAATCTTGATATGCGTCAGGAGGGAATGATGAAACGTTATGGCGATCTTCAGCCGATGCCGGTATACTATATTTCCGAGCTGGTTTCAATTGCACTTGGTGCTGATCCTCAGGAAGTTGCTGTAGGCAAACATTTCGTTCCGGCTCTTGAACTTCTTTCAAAGCTTTAGAGGCATGAAAGATAGATGTTTACATAAAGACTTGGTATGACAATATTCGGCGTATTCTGTTGAGAACTGTTTCCGGATAATTTTTTTTCTGTTGTTACGCTTAAAAAACGACAGGCGGGTTATGCTTAAAACAAGATTTTGCATCTGATCGGTTCTTCTCCGGTAATAAACAAAGCCGCTAAACCATTGCGCACAACAAGCCGCCAAAGGTCTTTCGGGTTTATTGTGCCTTAAAGAACGATAAGAAACAGCTTTCACCATGAACCGCTTCAAACTAAACGATTGAAACAATGGCTAAAATAGGCGTATTTGTTTGTCACTGTGGTGAAAATATCGGATCAAAAGTTGATTGTGAAAAGCTGACAGAAGCAATGAACGACCATCCCGGCGTTTCGATCTCCGTTCAATACAAGTATTTCTGTTCAGATCCCGGCCAGGAAAATGTCAAACGGGCTATCAGGGAAAACAATCTGACTGGCGTTGTTGTTGCCGCCTGTTCTCCGAAAATGCACGAAGCAACATTCCGCAAGGCTTGCGCGGAAGCGGGTCTTAACCCTTATCTCTGCGAAATAGCAAACATTCGCGAGCAGTGCTCCTGGGTGCACAGTGACAAGGATATGGCCACGACAAAAGCTATTGAAATAACCCGCTCACTGATTGAAAAAGTAAAGCTCAACAATGAGCTGCAGCCAATCGAGGTTCCTGTTACCCGACGAGCTCTGGTTATTGGCGGAGGAATTGCCGGAATTCAGGCCGCTCTTGATATAGCCAATGCCGGTCGTGAAGTGGTGCTTGTCGAACGCGAGGCTTCGCT
>JAAXUM010000451.1 GCA_013336025.1 Chlorobiaceae bacterium | reverse complement strand
CCCCTGATCTGCGCAGGACATGCCTCTTCATCAGGGCAGTAGTAACTGACCTCGTTTTCGGGTTTTTCGAGCGGAGTCCCGCACTCTGGACAAACCAATGGTACACCAACAGGCTCTGCGTCTGCGGGACGTTCATCGAGAACAACCCGAATCACCTTGGGTATAACCTCGCCGGATTTTTCAATAATCACCCGATCACGGAGCATGAGGCCCAGTCGCTCAATCTCATCAAAATTATGCAGGGTTGAACGCGACACCGTTGAACCCGCAAGCCGAACAGGCTCAAGCTCGGCAACAGGAGTCACGGTTCCAAGTCGGCCTACCTGAAAGAGCACACCCCGCATAACTGTTTTCGCCTGCTGGGCGGGATACTTATAGGCGATGGCCCAGCGAGGGCTTTTTGCGGTTGCGCCAATTCTCGGCCACTGAGCAGCATCGTTGAGTTTCAGCACAACTCCGTCCGTTTCATAGGGAAGATTCCACCTCTCTGCCGCCCAATAGTCGATAAAATCGCTGATCTCCTGCATGTCACGGCACAACCGGTAGTGCATCCCGGTAAAAAAACCAAGCCTTCCAAGCAATGCAAGCCGTTCAATCTGCGTGAGCAGAAAAGAGTCATCCCTTGTACCCTGAAAATAGTAAGCCACAAAATTCAAACGTCGGCGGGCAACCTCAGCGGAGTCCTGCAATTTAAGCGTTCCGGCAGTTGCATTGCGAGGATTGGCAAAACGGTCTTCTTCCGGACGAGCCTCGTTGAGACGGGCAAAATCATCCTTCTGCATAAACACCTCTCCGCGAATCTCGATCTCACTCTCAATACCATCAACATCAGAGAGTTCCGCTCGAGGCACTCTGAGAGGCACGCTCGACAAGGTTTTCAGATTTGTGGTAATATCATCTCCCTCGGTACCGTCACCCCTTGTAGCCCCCCGAACAAGAAGACCATCACGATAGAGCAGACTTATGGCCACCCCGTCAAACTTCAGTTCGGCTGCCATCTCCTGCTCACGCACACCTTCCTGCAATAGAAGTTTTTTCACCCGGTTATAAAAATCCTGCACTTCTTTAAGCGAATAGGTATTGGAAAGGCTCAGCATCGGCTCCCTGTGCCGTACGGCAGGAAACTCCCTCGTAATTGCACCACCAACCCGATGAGACGGGCTGTCCGGAGTGACAAGATCGGGAAAAGCTTTTTCAAGCCCGATGAGTCGATCCATCAACCGGTCAAATTCGTAATCGGAAATTTCCGGACGGGCATCAATATAATAGAGCGTGTTGTGCCGGTTTATCTCCTGACGAAGTTCTTCTAAAATCTTATGGGCATTGACGGTATCGATCATTTCAGATAGTATGGGAAAGTTACCTTGCTGAAGAGAAGGCCCAGCCAGCGAGGTTTTTTACAAAACCAACAGAACCTGCAACCCCAAGCTTGTCCCAGGTTGCCTTCAGAACCTTCGGATATCGCCACGCAACACGCAGCATCACAATAACAAACTCCAGA
>JAAXUM010000230.1:700-3828 GCA_013336025.1 Chlorobiaceae bacterium | reverse complement strand
AGGCCATCTGTGCCATTCTCTTCATCGCGGGTCAAGCGGGTGGTCAGGGCAGCCCACAAAACTCTTCCCGGCACGTAACTGCGGGTTTGCATCAGGTTGCCTGCAGTACGGTAGCCAATGTGCAAAGGGGCAAGCATCCGAAAAACGAGCTCATATTTTTGCCAGGTCATTATTTCCCCGCCGCCTTTGCCCCGTAGCGGGCGTAAATTAGGGTTTGTTCGTACAACTCTTTGACGAGAAGCAGTGTATCCAGGTCACTACAAACGCAGTCGCCGTAAAATTTTAGCATCTCTTTTGAATCGATCTTTTCATCAGGCATTTTCTCATTTCCTCGAAAACCCGGTAATTCACCCACCAACTGGTACAATGGCTTCAAAATGTTATCATGTTTATTTGCAAGCAGGTACAAAATGCAAGCATAAACCCCCTGTTCCTGCAAAACGCCCAGAGCTTTCGTGACAGGGTTTTCAATATCGGCTTTACCTTTTTCCACGATTTTTTGTGCGTACCGGGCAGCCAGTTGGTCAAGATTGAGTTGTGTCATGATTCGCTCCCTTCATTTAATAGTCGCACCCGACCGAAACCCCGCGTTCCCATCCCGCCAATACCGAGCATCTCAGCCAGTTTGAGAGCACTCTTAACAACATCTAATGGTCTGTTCCAGGGTTCAATTAGTGGATCACCAGCATTGTGCTCGTATGTTTTCTTTTTTGTACCTTCCTTTTCATCTATTGTTGTCCGACATTTTTTATCTGTGCCCGGAAATACGCCTCTGAAATCATCTTCAATCACATCCATCCAGAGGATAGTGGCACGTGGAATGGCTTCATAGGTAAAGAGTGCCTTGTCCACAGCCGCTCCGGTCTCCGGGTCGATACTGACCGAGGTGCGTACTTCCAGATTACTGTTAACGATCTGGCTGAAAAGCTTGTCCGAGACCAGCACTGCACGACTTGTTATTTCCACAGGCACCCCCTTTATTTCATCCGGCCAGCTGAAGGGATCTCTTGCTTTTGCCAACATTAGCCAGCCTAGATTCAAGTGTTCCTGACTAATCAAGACATCCGGAAGACATACCTGATTGCAAGGGTCGTCTGTAGTAAACCCAAATTCACTTAAAATGCTCGGAGAGGTGACCCATACAGGCCCCGCAAGCGAGTAAACCGGAAAGAGCAACAACCGGGCGTCGCTGATACTTATCTGTCCACTCTGGCCGCCATCCTGACCATTCATATAACCAAACGTATAACAGACTGGGCATTTTGCATCTCTGCAATGTGGCTCTTTGCCTTTACTTTCGTTCCCTTGTCCGGCTCCAGCGCAACGGAGGCTCTCATAACAAACAGCCGCATATTGCCGGATTGCTCCGTGCAAGGAGGTACCTGGGATTTTAGGCAGTCTGGTTCCAGGTTCGCGCACAATGCTCAAGTCCACCCGACCAAGCCGATTGCCTCCTGTTCCAACATGAACAGGATCGAGAGTTTGTAACAGAAAGCGTTGTTTGTGGTAATGGTTACTATTCTGATTACTCATTATTATCCCCCCTTTGAGGTTTTTGCTTCATCACACCCATATAAAGATGAATCACATCGGTCAAAAGCCCCGAAACAGCCCACTTGGTTAAACGGTTTTTCTCTTCTTCGAGCGGCTTTTTTTCCCAGTTGGCGTTGATGACGGCATCACGGCAGAATTGCCAGAACACCGCATCTTTTTGATTTCCCTCGAGTGTTGGTTGCCAGTTTTCCCGTTTAATTTCGATGAGGTCACGCAAAGCGTAAATCTGGTTCGCAGTAAGACCGTTTTTTCCTGCAATGGTATCCCAAGCCTGACGGATAATCGTCAATTCATCGAGCAGGTATGGACGCATGGGTTGATTGCGTCTTTTGCCATTTTCGTAGGCAATTTCAAAGCGCTTCCCGGCATTGTCCAGCCAGTGGAAATCGAAAGTGGACGGAGAAAAGTAAACCTTGTCACCTGCCCGTAACTCCTCAGCGTGAATGAGCGAACTTGTCGCACCAACGCTATTCGGACGCACAGCTTTAAAGATGCGTTTGCGGTCGCTGACATCATTTTGTATGAAAACGTATGGATACCAGTTATCATCCGTTTGTCCATCACCCATTCTGGCGGGAACGTACCAGGTGAGGCAACGATCATCATCGTTCATGATGGTTACAGCGATAGTGTGATCAAACTGTCGTGTCTCTGTAGCCAAACCTTCAGGTAAGGCAGATGCTGATTCGATGGATTCTACCGTCCAAAGCTGATCTTTTAGCTCGCCCAGTTCATACTTCATTATCCGACGTCCTGCATCCAGCGCAGCCCGGAGAGGGGTACGCCGGTGAAAGTAAACAGCACCCAGATGCAGAGGCAAACGGTTGCGCACCTTGCCCATCTCCCGTTCATATTTGGTTTTGATGGACTGAACAACGTCCAGTGCTCGATTGGCAGGAACGAGAGCCATAAACGTACGCGGTTCTGCGAGGATGGGGATAACGGGACTATAGCTGCTATTTTCTATTTCACCAACTTCCTCGACAGTAATTGTACCCCATTCCTTGTTCCGACTACCATAGCCGCTTGGCTCTTCAATTGTCAATTCACCTTTCAAGAACTCAATAACCGGTTTGCCAAGCAGTTCTGGCTTAGACAGGTATTCCAGGTTATCGCAAGTAATAAAACGTTTGTTGTCCGGATCCCATACCACACTGAGTTTGACACTGTTGGTGAGTCTGAGATCGTAGGCATGGTAATCACCTAAATCCAAAGTATCCCGATTTTGCGGAACGATCTCCAATCGGTGACTAACGATGGGCAATATTGGGTTACCTACTGCGTCTTTTTCTTCAAGGGCTTTTTGCCAGAAGGCTTTAGTGGTCTGCCAGATACGGCGCAGACGAGCGAAGGATTCGTTCTTAGCGCTAGCACTATGCAAATTTGTTTGCTCTTGCTTTTTCGCCTCTTGAATAATGAAAGGGTAATTTGTATCCCAAAAAATGCTACTCAGGATTTTCTGTTTGCCAGCATCATTTACTGTTTCAAGTGTATGAGCCCCCTTGACCAGAAAATCATGCCGCCAACACTTTACTTGAGAATCAACTTCAAATGCGCTGGTTAAATCTTCTTGA
>JAAXUM010000230.1:0-690 GCA_013336025.1 Chlorobiaceae bacterium | reverse complement strand
CCACATCTTGTATCGTTATATCAAATGATGATGGAACTTGGATACTCAGATTGTTTTGTTTTAAAGGTCGAGCAATTTCTTGCTTACCGGACAAAATGGATTGGCTGGCTTTCCAGATATATTTATTTTGGTTTATAATGAAAATGTGATCTTCAGGAGGAAGGTTGTTAAGAAACGTAACTGTGTGGAGCCATATCGTTTCGCTTTGTGAGCTGACGTCAGAAGGATAGAAATGGCTCCGAACAAAATCCTCAAGATTACATTTACTGACAATGAGAGCTAAACGGCCATTGCTATCCGCCACCTCATCCAGCCAAACTGTTTTGTTGGATTCTTCTGGTTCTGTTGCCCATTTGTTGGCCACTCCTGCTCGCAGATCCATGCAAACACAGCAGATATTTCGACTTTCCGCTTTTTTTCGATAGTAGGTTGAATTATGTTTATATCCATCAACCTGCTCGGCTCCGTAGCCCTGTGGTCGCAAATTGCAGGCTGTGCAACGCTGTTTATTTAGCGCACTCTTTGGCCAATAAGAAGCAATAGTATTGGCGTCAAAGTCGTAAGGAGGTACATCCAGCAGTTGTGATAGTACTTGGACGCCTATGTATTCTCCATTTTTATCATCGGGATGGTTTGTAACCGGCTCAGAGAGTTGGGTGGTCAGGCGCAAGCCACCTATATTAATATGAC
>JAAXUM010000229.1 GCA_013336025.1 Chlorobiaceae bacterium | reverse complement strand
CCCGTTTGCCCTGAAGTTCCCTGCATGCCGATTTATCGAGAACATCGAGCCCTGTATGCAACGTTTCACCTGAAACCGGGGAGCTTAAAACAATCAGCGCCACCATCAACCATGCAAGAAGTCTGAAAAGAGCCATACTTTAAAACACCTGATAGTTCCTGAACCGGATAACGCTAAAACGCCCTACAATCGGGCATCCGCAGTAAAAACACATGCCGGATTTTCCAGAAGTTCCTCCCGTTCGGCAGGCTCGGCAGGTTCCTGAACATTGGAGTAAAACCTCCATTCCTGATTCACAATCCGGGCAGCATGACCAAATGTAAAATATGACCATGCCCATTGAAGAATAACAAAAAGACGATGTTTTACACCACTGAGATAGTAAATATGAACCCCAAGCCAGATAATCCATGCCGATAACCCGGAAAGTTTAACATTTCCCCTTTCAGCTATAGCGGCATTTTTTCCAATAGTAGCCATCTGACCCTTGTCACGATACTTGAAAGGTTTTTTCGGTTTCCCCTGAAAATCCAGCAGAATATTTCTGCCGATAGCCTGACCTTGCTGAAGAGCAACGGAAGCAAGTCCGGGAAGCGACGTTTCACCTGGAAGAGCAAAATGAGCCTGATCGCCTCCGGTAAACACATCAGGGTAACCACGAACCGTGAGATCTTCCTCAACAATTATTCTGCCGGATTGATCGGTATCGAAACCAATGGTTTTTCCGATGCTGGTCGCCCTTACTCCCGCAGCCCAGAGAACGGTACCAGCCTCAATTTTCTCATTACCGATCTGAACGCCTTCAGCATCGATCCTGTTAACCAGACTGCATGTCCATACCTGAACACCAAGCTTCTCAAGCGCACGGGTCGCCTTGCTTGAAAGTTCAGGTGAAAAGGTCTGTAAAATACGTGGCGCAGAGTGAACAATAAATATTCTGGTAAGTTTGGGGTCAATGTTCTTGTAATACTTTGATAGGTAGTAACGGCTCATCTCCCCGATTGAACCGGCCAGTTCCACGCCGGTAGGTCCACCCCCAACTATAACAAAAGTCAGTAATTTTCTTTTTTCTGCAACGTCCTGTGAACGTTCCGCATTTTCAAACGCCTCCATAACCCTTCGCCGAATTTCCGAAGCCTGGCCAATCGTCTTCAGTCCAGGAGCAAACTCCTCCCACTCATTATGGCCGAAATAATGATGTTTTGCTCCGCAGCACAGAACAAGAGAGTCATACTGCATTTCACCAAAATCCGTAAAAACCGTTTTATTCAGAGGATCAACGGTTTTAACAATCCCTTTAAGTACGGTTACGTTCCTGTACTTCGAAAGCATAATTCGAAGTGGATAGGCGATTTCACCGGCATTAAGTGCCGCCATGGCAACCTGATAAAGAAGAGGCTGAAAAAGCTGAAAATTATTCTTGTCAATAAGGGTAACCCTTATATCCTTTTTATTCCCCAATTCCTTGGCAACATTGAGGCCGGCAAATCCTCCTCCGACAATCACGACATGTTTCATTGGCGCTGAACAACTTGTTGTTATAGATCAGATATCACTGTATGCCTATATGCTTAATATAAAAATCACCTCCCTCACTCCTAACTATTAATACTGATTAAGGTTGATTTCTTTATTATTTTAAGCGCAGCATCCATAAATCCTTATATTATTCTAATAAATCCCGATCTCCGGATTGAAAACTTATTGCCTTTTCAACAGCAATAATGCCTTTTTTATTATCACGCTCCATGAAAAAGCAGCAAGTGAGGCCTTACATAATCCCAGGTTTTCCGCTATATTTACAGTTAACCATTATTCGTCACATCAACTATTTTCAGGGCACCACACCATATTGATCGACATTCACTCGCAATAAAGGCCACATCTATGTCTTCTCGTGTGAGGAAAAAGCGGGACGAACGAAGCAGGAAAAACAGGGAGTCCCGCTGACTGAAACACACCGCAAATCGAAAAGCATTGAACATGACAGAACGCTCAGACTACTCGATAAGAAGAATGACCCGTCAGGAAATCGGAACGGCGGTAGACTGGGCGGCA
Organism: Chlorobiaceae bacterium; assembly: GCA_013336025.1. GTDB lineage: Bacteria > Bacteroidota > Chlorobiia > Chlorobiales > Chlorobiaceae > Chlorobium. The sequence continues at coordinate 1,772 of JAAXUM010000229.1, read as the reverse complement.
GAAGAGGGGTGGAACCCAGGCCTCCATGATGCGGATTGTTTTCATACCGCAGATCCGGAAGGATTTCTTATCGGACTTCTTGGTAATGAACCTGTAGCCGCCATATCAGCCGTCAGATACGGCTCATCTTTCGGCTTTCTTGGATTTTACATTGTCCGGCCAGAATATCGTGGGATGGGATTTGGACTCAAAATCTGGAAGGCCGGACTTGAGCAGCTTAAAGGAAGAACAATCGGTCTTGACGGTGTAGTTGCCCAACAGGAGAATTATAGAAAATCGGGCTTCATCCTGGCCTGCCGAAACATTCGCGTTGAGGGCCTGGGAGGAGGAAAAAAAACCGGGCAGGAAAGAATAAAGCCACTTATCGAACTGCCTTTTGAGACACTTTTGGCCTATGACCGCCTCTGTTTCCCTGAAAAGCGCAAAACTTTTCTCGAATGCTGGATCAATCAGAGAGAAAGCGCTTCGCTTGGAATCATCCAAAATAATCGGCTTTGCGGATACGGTGTCATAAGAACCTGCCGATCCGGCAGCAAGATCGGACCCCTTTTTGCCGATAGAGCCGATCTGGCCGAGGATCTCTTTTGCGCACTCAAAGCATCCGCACCTGAAGGATCACCTCTTTTTCTTGATATCCCGGAAGTTAATCCCGAAGCAATGAAACTGGCTCAACGACACCATATGAAGATTGTTTTCGAAACATCCCGAATGTATGCCGGAAAAAGTCCTGAACTCCTCCTCAGTAACATCTATGGCATCACAACCTTTGAACTCGGCTGAACGCACATCGAATCAAACTCACAGGACAAACCGGCTTATCCCGATAAAAAAACTCATCCTGCTTTTGCAGATTAATTTTCGATACTGACCTATGCAGGACAAGAATATCCCTGATTGCAATTTGATCTCCGAACTCTCGATTCAGATGGATCCCTGAAGACTTTTTTGGAATAAAGAGTAGAATTTTACATTGCCGCGCAATCCGGTCACAAAAAAAACCGTGCACAACAATATTCATCACAATCCTCAAAAAAACCTGCTCATGGAAACGCTCACACCATACGATCACGAAAACCAGGCAAATCTCTGTCTGACGACAGTCAAAGAGATTGTCGAACGCTGGGCCGAGGGAAAGCCAAACAATCAATCTCCCGGATCAAACTCTGATAAACCAAGTGGATACTACCGACTGACGAATTATCTGACCGGGTATATCATGCACAATAAAACCCTGCCAAAAGGAGTTCACACCATGCCTGAAGGACGTGACCGCTTCAATCAGCTCGAACCATCATTCACCGTTGATTTCGACGGCATTACAAAAGGCATTGTCCTTCCATTCTGAAAAACACACCGATATAAAAAAACACCTCTATTTGCAGCCCGTTTCGGGTGAAGTCGATGATGATAGTTTAACTGCCTGCGTTTTTTCAAACCTGTTGTAAGCGAAAGTAATCCCGATTGCAAAAACCATTGCTCCGACGCCAAGAAGAACATTAAAATAGGGCGGAGCCGTAAGAGCAAGCCGAACAACAACTGTAGCAACGGCAAATCCCGAATTACGAAAAACAATCTGATAATTTGAACTGTAGCGGAGAGAAACCAGTACCAGCAAGACATCGCTGAAGACCAGAACAGTGTAAAATATTGCAAAAAAATCGAATGTCGTCCGGTTTGCCAGATAAAAATAACCATCAACGATCCCGATTCCACTGAAAATAACCAGAAGCAGAATTTATTGCATGCAAAAAGCTTGTGTCGCTTCTGCTTCT
>JAAXUM010000228.1 GCA_013336025.1 Chlorobiaceae bacterium | reverse complement strand
ACTTCTTGCTCCTTTTCCGAGATCAAGTTTAGCGTGATCAAGGCGCTTATACCACTCATGTCCTGCTTTTTCGGCCATGTAGAGAAAAAGGCGTTTTACCCTGATTGATCGACATTGTTCAAGAAGATTTTGTGCTTCTTGCGGGCGAAGTGTTGTCAAGCCTTCCATGATCTGATAGCACTCCACCAGATTCAGAGTATCAGGAGAAAGGTACAGACATTCGAGAATTGCCCGCTCCGGTGAAGATATGTGTATGGAAAACAAGGGTAACTGCAGATCGGTTATACCGATTTCGTTTGGCAGGAATGATGTTCTTTCATGGACGATCAGTTGCGGCCAGTCATATTTTCTGAACCATGCCGGCAAACGTGTTGTGATGGGAGAAAATAAATAGACGGTCTGTTTGCCAAAACGCAGATAATGAGCAAAACCCTGCAAAGCAAGGGCCGTGAGCGCTCCGGCATGAAGCGGTAGCTTGGCTTGTGCTTGCAGGGTATAGAGTGCCCCTTGCCATGTCACCTCTTCACCTGGCCGTTTCAGCGCACCGGTGCCGATGGATTCCATCCAGCCGCTTTTGCGGTAATGTTTCTGGAGGTCATGGGATATGCCACGTTGCTCAAGCCATGATGCCAGATCAACAGTGCCCTGGGTGTGGTGGGCAAGTGTTGATTTTAATTTTATTCTATTATCAGTAGCCATGCTACCAATATCAGAATATTTATAATAAACAGCAAATCGCTAAATGATTATTGCAAGCGACATCTTTTCATATACAAACAGACAAAATGGTGAGCGACCAAAATTATCTTGTCTCTGCCGAGGTGAACAGGCTCTTCGATCCCGCCAAAGGAAACCGAAATGCATCGCATGACCGGAACAGTCGCTGGAAATATAGGCCCTGGTGCAGGTTTTCTGATTAAAGGTACTGCGTGCATAGATGCCTCCGGTTCTGATTTTGAGCTGATCAAAGCAAAATTTGCATGGGCAGGTGCCGTAATGGCCGTAACCGCCAATTCGATTGAACAGACGTTGTAGGGTACTAAAATGCAGCCGCCCTTTTGTGACGGCAACAACGACTTCCCGACCCATGATCTGGCGCTTGTGATGTTCATCGCCGTTATCCTCTCCGGTTCTGTTGTGCTGGTAGCAGCAGAGCGGTTCATGCGGAGCCAGCACTGATGGACAAGCTGCAAGCATTTTTGCTTTCAATCGAGAAGAAGCCACTCACTGGCGAGAGTGATGGTTATTTCTGGAGGAAATTCAACTCTTGGAGGTGGTTCCAGTGTTATCAGCCGTAACCTTACATTCCGAAACTCTGGCGCTGCGTTAAGGAGTGCTCTTACCTCCCGTTCTCTGGTACTTGATTGAGTGAGGTCAGTGCAGACCTGAATCAGCTCATCTCCTTTCGTCATATCTCTGGCAAGAAAATCCACCTCATAGCCTGAAACTGTATGAACATAGCCTATTGCATAACCTCGTCTTGAAAGTTCGAGAAAAACAGCAGTTTCCAGAGCATGACCGGTGTTTTCTTTTCCTGATCGATCAAAAAGAGGGATAAGGCCGGTATCAACAGGATAGATTTTTCGGGGATTAACCATACGGCGACGCTCAGAATCGGTTGCAAGGAAGAGTGTTTGGAGGAGAAACGAGTCTTCAAGATAACCGAGATAGGTGTGCAGCGTATCTTTTGCTACAGAAAATCCCTGAGATTTTAAATCGGCGTGAAAACGGTTGATGCTGAATGAACCTGCTGCATTTCCAAGCAGTTGACGCACCATCCAGCGCAATGCTACCGGGTTTGTAACTGCGTAACGCTCAACAACGTCACGCAGGAGCACAACATCGACATAGGTCCGAAGCAACTCCTGGCGGTCACGCCCTGTGATGCCAGTTGCTTCTGGAAATCCGCCAAACGCAAGATATTTGTGAAGTTCACTCTCAATGGTTGAGCGATCAGATGTTGTCCACTCTTCTGCAGGCTTTGACGGTTCAACCTTGTTGTGGCGGAGATACTCCCTGAAACTGAAAGGATAGACAACCGCTTCCATTGCTCGACCTCTCATGCTCGTGGCGACTTCACGTGACAGCAGGCGGGCAGAGGAGCCGGAAATAAAAATCTCGGCATTTTCGGTATCAAGCAAACGGCGTATGAAAAGTTCCCAGCCGGGAACCACCTGTATTTCATCGAAAAAGAGCACTGCTCTTTGATGATCTCTTAATTGCGGATGCAGACGATAGAACTCCTCGACAACAATCTCCAGGTCACTGCTCTCCATACCAGCGAGCCGTTCGTCCTCAAAACTGAAATAGAGCATAGCTTCACGAGGCACTCCCTGCTTCGACCGTTCAGAGATGATTTGTTTCAGCAGTGTTGTTTTTCCTGAGCGCCTCATCCCGATGACAGCAATAGCTTTACCCTTCACCTCAGGCACTCTCGTATCCCTGATGGTGAATTCCGGCAGAGGCGCCGCCTGGGCGTCAACAATCTTTTGGCGGATTATGCTTCTCAGATAGCCTTTCATAAAGGATGATTTGTTGTTATAGTGTCCGTTTCAAAAGGATAATATAGGTGAATTTTTTCTCATTTCCAGCAGGACTGCCGCCTGCACTCTTCCGCAAAACCGGAGCGGCGTGTATCGGGAACCCATATCTGTATCGGCTGCATTCCTTCCATGCGTAACTTCTCCCTGTACTTTTGCACCCATTCAAGAACTCTGCCCATCTCTCTCCTTGTTCATTCTTCGTTTTATTTGTTACTGGTAACGTGAGCAACAAAAGCGTTTCATGCAACAATATTTTATCCAGAGCAGGTGGGCCAGCGCAGGGCAATGGATTTTATAGGTGATAATCCTGGCTGATGGCCATCAACGAGGATGATGGCGTTTTTACTTATAGGTCAAAATGCCTTGTTTTTTTATATCATAAAGCCATAAATTGCCTTGTAAAATAAAATAGACACTGTTTTGCCACCTTAATCATGGTACATGCTTCGATTTATTGATAACGATCTTCGGCGCTGGCAGGAAAGTTCACGCCGCAAGCCCCTCATCCTGCGGGGCGCTCGTCAGGTCGGGAAAACCTGGTCACTCAAAGAGTTTGGAAAAAACCGGTTTGAATCTCTTGCTCTGGTTGATCTTGAGCGAAATCAGCCCCTTCGCAAACTCTTCGATGGCGATCTTAAGGTAGCGCGCATCTGCTCTGATCTTGAAGTTATCCTTCAGCAAAAGATAACTCCGGGAAAAACGCTGCTCTTTTTTGATGAGATACAGGCCTGTCCTCGTGCCATAACCGCCCTGCGCTATTTTTATGAGGAGATGCCGGAACTGCATGTCGTTGCAGCCGGTTCGCTCCTTGAATTTGCGCTTGAAGAGAGTTCCTTCCCTGTGGGCAGAGTTCAGTTTCTCAATCTCTATCCGCTCTGTTTTGCTGAATATCTGGAGGCAATCGGCAACGGTGCTGCGGCAACGGCTGTTCTGGGCAATCCGGCTGAAATATCACCCGCAGTGCATGAGCTGCTGCGCGAGGAGCTGAAACGTTATTTCTTTATCGGGGGAATGCCTGCGGCTGTCAAGGCATATCTTGAAAATCAATCATTGCGTGAAGCCTTTGAGGTACAACAGGAGATTGCCGAGTCATACAGGATGGATTTTGCCAAATATACTCCGAGGGTTGACCGCTTCTGTCTCGATTCGGTCTTTACTTCCCTGTCGCAGCATATCGGAAAACAGATCAAATATGCACGCCTTGGCGAAGGGTACAGCAACCCAATGCTGAAAAAAGCATTCGATGCCTTGTGCCTTGCTCAGGTAGCCCGAAGGGTTCCCTCGGTTG
>JAAXUM010000227.1 GCA_013336025.1 Chlorobiaceae bacterium | reverse complement strand
CCGATGCGGTATATCGGGGTGCCGAAAAAAAGCTTTTTGAATCCGGAGCCGCTCAGGTTCAGGATCTCTTCGCACGTGAGATTTTCAAGCTGCTTTTTTGGCTGAAACAATCCTTCCGGGGGGCCTCTGCGCCCCCTGTTATAGGGGCAGCACTCCTGACAGCAGTCACAGCCGAAAAGCCAAGTTCCTGCCATAAGCGACTCTTCAGCCGTAAAGTCCCGTTTCAGCTCTACGGTAAGATAGGAAATGCAGCGTCGGGCATCAATTTTTCCCGGACTGACAAGCGCACCTGTCGGACAGTTCTCGATACAGTTGCGGCATGAACCGCAGAGGTTTTCGAGCGGTTTCCTGTCACTTTCAAATGGTTTATCGATGAGAATTTCACCAATAAAAACATAGGATCCTGCTGCGGGAACAATCAGGAGGGTGTTGTTTGCGCTTGCACCGATTCCGGCCTGTTCAGCCCATGTTTTTTCAAGAACGGGTGCACTGTCAACGGTTATGAGACCATTGAGCGGTTCAGGGTAGAGCTGCTCTATTTTGGTGAATAACTGCCGGAGCCTCTCTTTCAGGACGATATGGTAATCCTCGATGAGTGCATAGTTTGATATTCGGGGCAGGTCCGGACGCAGTGGTGACGTCGGGGTGTTGTAGCTTATTGCTGCCGATATGATGGTTTGTGTGCCGGGAAGCAGCAGTGACGGGTCAACACGTTCCTTCATGCTGTTTGCAAGATAGTTCATCTCTCCGTGCCTTCCTTCATCAATCATAGTTTGCAGGCGCTCGACGGCAAGGGTCTGCGGTTTCACGGATGAGAAGCCGATAGCGCAGAAACCGAGACGAGAAGCCTCTTTTTTTATTGCGCGAAGAAAGGAGTCCGGTTGTTCCGCCATGGAAGGAGAAGGTGTGCTGAATGTTAAAGCCGCCTGATTCCTGCATAGTTGCTATAACCACTATTTATCGTTAAATATACAATTTCAGGCCGCTAACAACCGATCCCCTGCGGGTCTTATTTATTCTCTTCGAATGCAACGTCGCGAGTTTATCAGTAAATTTTTCAGAAGGGCAGGTATAGGCGCAGGAGTCGTTGCGGCAGGTACTGCCGGTCTTGTCGGCTATTATCAACCACGAAAAGAGTTGTATGAGATTGATGATAACGGTAGCGGTGAAGCACAAAAACCTGTTTCCGCCAAAAAGGTTGTGGTTATTGGCGGAGGTCTTGCAGGTATCAGCGCATCAATCGAGCTTGCCCGTCACGGCTTTGTGGTAACGCTTGTCGAGTCGTCATCATCCCTGGGAGGAAAACTTACCGGCTGGACTCTTGATGCACTTGGAGAAAAGTTTCCTGTTGAACATGGTTTTCATGGTTTTTTCGACCAGTACTACAATCTCAACGAGATGTTTGCCTTTGCCGGGGTGAGCAAGGATGTTTTCGATGCATCTCCGGGATATCCTATCCTTTTCAAAAACAGGCCTGCCGAGATTTACGGGCAGACGCCCAAGTATTTTCCGTTTAACATCCTTTCCGTGGTTTGGCAGTCACGTTCACTTGATCTCGTATCATTTCTCAGGGATTATCAGGGTCTCTGGCCTGTGATAGGCATGTTTCGTTACCGTTACGGCAAAACGTTTCAGGACTATGATTCCATCGATTTCATGACCTACTGCCAGCGAGGAAATATTCTTCCGGCTTTTATCGATACCGTGCTGCACCCGTTTGCCTATTCGACCATGAATCGCATGGAGGTGCTTTCGTCGGCGGAAGCCATTCGTTATTTTCACTTTTATTTTATGGCAAGTCCGGAAGGCCTCTCTTTTCGTATTACCAATCGTGATTGCATGAGTGCCCTGATTGATCCTTTAAGACGGAAACTTGAGGAGCTTGGCGTTACTATCCGCTCAGGCAGAAAAGCGCTTCGGCTTACGATTGAGAATGAGAGGGTAACGGGAGTTGTTCTGCAGAGCGGCGGCGGAAGCGGGCAAATTTACTCAGGGATAGCCGTTTCTGATGTTCCATCGTCAGGATGGGCTGTTCTTTCATCCAGCGAGGGTGTGCCGGTGCTTGTTTCAAAAGAGGGCAGCGGTTATTCCGCATTTGATGCCCGGTGTACGCATATGGGTTGCCCTGTTGCTCCGCATCCGGAGAGTGGCGGTTTTTTCTGTCCCTGCCATGCCGGCAAGTTTGACGCAGCAGGCAATCCTGTAAGCGGTCCACCCAAAGCTCCGCTGCAAAAATTGTCGGTCACGCAAAAAGGGGAGCAGCTTCTGCTTGCTCTGCCTTTACGTGATTCGCCTGTGGACGATGGTGATGATTTTCTGGAGTGTGACTATTGCATCGCTGCATCCGATGTCCGGGGGACGCGGGAGCTTGTCAGGCTTTCGGGGCTCAACAAGCCGGATTTTGAGCGTCAGGTATCCTCTCTTGGTGAGGCCGATCCCTATGCGGTTTACCGTTTATGGCTGGATCGCCCGCTCTTGACGGCTGCATTCCCTTTTTATACCGTATCGGGATATACCTATACCGACTCTGTTTCGATCTACTCGGCTTTTCAGGAACCGTTTATATCATGGGGGAAAAAAAATCAAGGTGCTGTTATCGAGCTGCATGCCTATGCGATTGCGCCGGAAGATGTGAGACCTGAAGAGGAGATCAAGGCCGCCATGCAGAAAGAGCTGCATCATCTGTTTCCCGAAACCGAAGGAGCGACCATACTGCATGAGCTGTATATGCAGCAATCAAACTTCACCCGATGGGCTCCCGGCGACCATGCCGGACGTCCTAGTACCGAAACCCCTTTGTCAAACCTGTTTCTTGCCGGGGACTGGATAAAAGTGGATGCACCGGTATTTTTAATGGAAGCAGCGGCTTTTACCGGTCGGATGGCAGCCAACGCCATTTTTATCAAGGAAAAGGTGAAGCCTGTTCCTTTGCCGATCGTCTCTATGGAGGGGTTGTTTGCCTGAACTCGCGTGAGTAGGGGGTGTACATCTCATGTGTCAGGGGGCGGAAGATGATACACAGCGGACTATTGTGTCGTGCAGTTGCGGGCGAAATGCGCGAATTTTTATGTTTTCAGAAGTCGGGCATACCCGGTTGCTCAGCATGATGACAGCCAGTTTTTTTTGCGGATCAACCCAGATGCTTGTTCCTGTGTAACCGAGGTGACCCCATGACTGCGTTGAAAACAGGGTTCCCGCTGATGAAGATCCCTCAAGTGAACGAAGATCCCAGCCGAGTGCACGAGGGTAACTTCCGTTTCGGGATGTGAAGTACCGGACAGTTTCGGGCTTGAAAAACCGTTTGCCGTTATATATACCGCCATCCATCATCATGGCTGTAAACTTCAGGAGATCCGAGGTTGTTGAAAAAAGTCCGGCGTGTCCGGCAACTCCGCCAAGCAGTGCGGCATTCTGGTCGTGAACCAGCGGCCGCGGGCGGTTGAAATGCCACGATGTATCTGTTTCGGTAGCTGCAATTTTTCCGCGAAACCGGTTTCCCGGATTGAAGGTGCTGTTTTTCATACCAAGCGGCACGGCAAACCGTTCCTGAAAGTTTGACTCAAGACTTTTGCCGGTAATGGTTTCAAGCACCCGGCCAAGAACGATAAAGCCGAGATCGCTGTATGTTGTTGTTGTTCCGGGTTTTGTGATGAGAGTGTCGGAACAGATTGCTCTGATAACCTCTTCCGGAGTACTGCAACTTTTGTAAAAAAAAGAGTGAGCCCTCAGGCCGGAGGTGTGCGTCATGAGGTGACGGATAGTTACGCTCTCTTTTCCTTTTCCTGTAAATATCGGGAGGTACCGTGATACTGGCTGGTCAAGCTGCAGCGAGTCACGTTCCCGG
>JAAXUM010000226.1 GCA_013336025.1 Chlorobiaceae bacterium | reverse complement strand
CGTCGGGTACCAGGCGATCTCCTCTCTCGGAGCAAGCAGACGTTTCCGTTTTTTCGTCGATTCCTGTTTGTGCGACGTTGTGTTAGCCTGCGGCGTCACCATTGCCGGTTTCTCCGTCGAACAGGCTGTTTCGACGGAGAACTCTTCGTCTTTCTGCATCGCGCGCGATTTGAGCGCAAGGCGCAGAGAGCGGACAAGCTTCAGGGTGCAACCGTCGCATGAGGGTTTGGCGCATCGTCCGAAAAAACAGTCAAGAATCAGCATACCTGTTATCTGTCAATCAGCCTTCAAGCTGTTTTTTCACTTTCTCTCTGTAAGCATCAAGAGCGTTCTTCTCTCCTGACGGGTCTTTACCTCCGGCAGTCGCAAATTCAGGCTTGCCGCCGCCTCCACCCTGCACATATCTGGCAACGTCACGGATCAGGGCTCCCGAATCAATACTAAACCCGAAGGCTGGCGGGTTATTTGCATAACTTACGAGAGAGACTTTTCCGGCATCCACGGCACTGAGTAAACCAGTACCGGGCTTTCCCGTACTCTTTAACTGTTCCAGTAAGGCTTGACCTATAAGGCGAAGTTCCTCAGCCGTAACTCCGTCTATATGACGAGTCAGCACATTGACACCGTTCTCTTCCGGTGCTTCGGCCAATAATTTTTCTGTATCACCGAGAAGTTTTTGAACGCGGTACTCCTGCAGTTGCTTTTCCAGCTCTTTCTTCGACTCGGCAAGTTCGGCAACTTTCGTCTTCACCTCTTCATCAGCCTTGAGCTTCAGCATCTGGCGGATATCCTGCAGTTCGCGATACTCTTTCCACATGAGCTGCTCGGCAGCTTTGCCGGTGAGTGCCTCGATACGCCGCACACCGGAAGCAACCGACGATTCGCTGACGATCTTGAACAGGCCGATCTGGCCGATGCTGTCAACATGTGTGCCGCCGCAAAGTTCGACTGAAAGGCCTGGAATCTCCACAACCCTGACCCTGTCGGCATATTTGTCGCCGAAAAAGGCCAGCGCGCCCCTGGCGATAGCTTCGTCGTAGGGAATGTCCTGATGTTTCACTACCGGTTGGGCGCTCCGGATCTGTTCGTTGACTTCTGATTCGACGATCGCAAGCTCCTCCCCGGTGAGCCTGGCGAAATGGCTGAAATCAAACCGGAGACGCTCGGAGCTGACAAATGAGCCTTTCTGCTGTACGTGCTGACCGAGTGTCCTGCGCAATGCGGCGTGCAAGAGGTGCGTTGCGGTATGGTTCCGTTCCGTACCCTGGCGGTTATGCCGGTCAACCGATGCCTTGCAGGCGAGTTTTCCCTCGTCAAAAGAGAGATCTGCCGGACTGATCGCACAATCATGCACGGTGTCGTGCGCCTCTGTTATCATATGAACGATCATGTCACCGTCTTTCCGGGTATCGGATACCTTCAGACGATAATCAGCAGTTTCTATCCATCCGCGATCGCCGGTCTGTCCGCCACTTTCAGCATAGAACGGGGTACGGTCAAGGACAACAAGCAACCTGTCAGGCAACCTGCTCACCCCTGTAATGGATGCAAGCTCTTCAAGGGAATCGTAACCGGTAAATACCGAAGTTCTTTGCGCGGAAAACCAGGTCCACTCACTTTCTTCGTCCTTGAGATGCAGTTTGTCTTTTCTGTCCTGACGGGCCCGGGTTTTCTGCTCCTTCATACAGTGATCGAAGCCCTCTTCATCAATCTGAAAACCATCTTCTGCAGCCATCAGGCGAGTGAGATCAAGCGGAAAACCGAAGGTATCGTAGAGCCTGAACGCATCGTCGCCCTTTACAATATTCGTCCCTTGTGTACGGACAGCAGCAATAACCTCATTGAAAATTTCAATACCACGGTCAAGCGTTGCAAGAAAACTCTCCTCTTCCGCTCTGATGATTCTTGATACGGCTTCCTGTTGTTTCACCAGTTCAGGAAACACATCGCCCATCGATGCCGCAAGTGTTTCGACAAGCCGGTAAAGGAGCGGTTCGCTGCATCCGAGCGTTTTTGAATAGCGAAGAGCTCGACGCAGTATCCTGCGGAGCACATATCCCCGACCCTCGTTTGAGGGCATGGCACCGTCGGTAAGGGCAAAGGTCAGGGTTCTTGCATGATCGGCAAGCACCCGCATGGCTATATCAGACGGATCGTCCATCGAAGCGTTATACCTTACTCCGGTGATTTCGGTAATCCTGTCAAAAAGAGGCCGGAATACATCGGTATCGTAGTTGGAAGCTTTTGCCTGCATCACCGCACAAACCCGTTCGAATCCCATGCCGGTATCGACATGCTTGCGAGGCAGGGGCTCAAGCCTTCCGTCAGCCTGACGATTGTACTGAATAAACACAAGATTCCAGAGTTCAATCACACGATAATCTCCGACATTGACCAGTGATTTTCCGGAAGCGTCTTCTGTCAGGTCAATATGGATTTCCGAGCATGGTCCGCAGGGGCCGCTCTCTCCCATCTCCCAGAAATTGTCTTTTTCACCGAATTTGATAATATGATCATGCGGGATATCCGTCTCCTCCTGCCAGAGCCGAAAACTCTCATCGTCATCGTGATAGACTGTCGCGTAAAGGCGCTCTTTCGGCAGTTTCCATACCGATGTCAGGAGTTCCCATGCCCAGGAAATGGCCTCTTTTTTGTAGTAGTCTCCAAACGACCAGTTGCCGAGCATTTCAAAAAAAGTGTGATGGTAGGTATCTCTTCCTACATCTTCAAGATCATTATGCTTTCCGGAGGCGCGGATGCATTTCTGGGTATCGGCAGCTCGTACATAAGGTCTTGACCCCTTGTCGAGAAAAACATCCTTGAACTGGTTCATCCCGGCATTGGTAAAGAGCAGCGTAGGATCATCGAGAGGAATAACCGGTGCCGAACGAACTATGGTATGACCTTTACGATCAAAAAAATCTAAAAACGACTGCCTGATTTCTCTTGAATTCATTGAGATTCTGTCTTGTTGCCCTGGATACGTTACGCCCCGTTATTTTGCAGCATAAAACCTGTTACGGCCCTGAATTTAAGCTTTTTACACCCTCATGCCAACTAATTTTATTCCTCTGAAGATGCCCGTCAACAAACCCTTTCGATAAAAAAAGAAGGCCCGTTCCTGCACTGAACTCAATAAAATAAATTTATATTATTATTGTATGTTTCGGGTTTTTTAATCCGCTTTCTTTCAGTAAAAACCAGGGAGTACTGCGATGAGTTGGGGAGTCGAAGATGAAAAAAGACGCAAAGGCGTTCTTGAGCTTATGGAGTTATCCTCAAGAATCGTAAAAGAAAATCCAAACCATGTCAACGAGGTTGCCAAAAGCACCAGCGGATGCTGGATGGAGCAGATGTATGGCATGCAGCGCTGTGATTTCTGTGATCTGTCGCCTGATTGCCCTGTCAGGGAAGAGAGTGAATGGCAGGAGTACCTTAAGGTGAACAACATCATTATTGAAAAAAATTCATAGGTAAAGAGCGAAACGCTTGTTTCAGCGCGGAGTATCTCTTATATTTCTTTTGCAGAAGACTGCGGATACTTCTTTATTGTCTTCTTTTACCCACCAGTACACATTTCAGCAAAGACTCAATTTCAATGACCTCCAAAACGTGAAGTTCATTGGACGGTGGATTTTTCGTGCTGTTTATTAATTCTGAAAAGCAACAACAAGGATCAATGACTGACACTACTAAGACAAAAAAACAGGTTAATGTAACCCGGAAAATAAGTGTTTCCGTGCTTTTCGCCGGAGATTCAGGTGACGGCATGCAGTTGACCGGCACCCAGTTTGCCAACACCGTGGCTGTTTCCGGCTCCGACCTGAACACCTTTCCGAATTTTCCAT
>JAAXUM010000029.1 GCA_013336025.1 Chlorobiaceae bacterium | reverse complement strand
ATATGGGGCAGGTGGATCGCATAATTTTGTTCATCGTTATTCCCTGAAAATTAATCATGAATAAACAGCAACTCTGTTTTTAAAAGCTTTTCCGGCTTATTCCGTTCCTTTCAAAAATTTTACTCTTAACGCAGGATGTTGTCATGGTCCTGACAAACCGGATCTGCCAGCGGAGAAACAAACGGCAAGCTTTTGCATTGTAATAAATCCGGCTTGAGCAACTCCTGCAACAGCGCCACACTGCAAGGCAGCTGGCATGAAGCACCATGTTACAGCCATCAGGTAAAAGCGAGCTAAACCTGAAGGATATGTGCACGAATAATGAACCCTCAAGTTCACTGCGGTGTTAATAATTCAATTATCTGAACCTTAGATTGAGAAGCTCCCATGTCGATACTCTACACTCCAGCCACACTTGGCCCGATTACTCTGCAAAACCATCTGGTAATGGCGCCGATGACTCGCAGCCGGGCACCCGGAAACATTCCCGACGCGCTTATGGCCGAATATTACGCAGAGCGCAGTACGGCCGGCCTGATCATTACCGAAGGGACGTCGCCCTCGCCAAACGGGTTGGGATACCCGCGCATACCGGGAATATTCTCCATGGATCAGATTGAGGGATGGAAAGCCGTTACAGAAGCTGTGCACAGAAATGGAGCAAAGATCTTCCTGCAGATCATGCACTGCGGTCGGATTTCCCACCCCCTGAACATGCCTCCGGGTGCCCGTGTGCTTGGGCCTTCCGCGGTAGCAGCTTCAGGTAATATGTACACGGATACCGAGGGACTGAAACCATTTCCCGTACCGGAGGCAATGACCGAGGATGATATCAGAACTTCTCTTATCGAATATGCCAAAGCAGCAAAAAATGCCGTGACTGCGGGGTTTGACGGTGTCGAGCTGCACGGCGCTAACGGCTATCTGCTCGAACAGTTCTTCCGCCCGAATTCAAACCTGCGCACTGACGGTTACGGCGGTTCAACAGAAAACCGCTCACGCTTTGTCCTTGAAGTGGTCGATGTGGTAACTGCTGCTATCGGTGAGGGACGAGTCGGCATCAGGTTATCCCCTTTCGGAGTGTTCAATGATATGCCGCTCTACGAGAGCATTGAAAATGATTATACTTACCTCTGCAAACAACTCAACCTGTCAGCTCCGGCGTACATCCACCTCGCAGACCACTCGTCAATGGGTGCACCGCAAGTACCTGATTCAATAAAAGCGACATTCCGCAATGCATTCAAGGGCACATTGATCCTTTCCGGTGGTTACGATGCAGAGCGCGCAGAAAGCGATCTTGCAGGAAGCAAATGCGACCTCATCGCAGTCGGGCGGCCGTTTCTTGCCAATCCGGACCTTGTCGAACGATGGAAAACCGGAGCTGCCCTGAACACCCCCGACGTGGATACGTTCTATACCCCCGGACCAAAAGGATATACAGACTATCCTGCCCTATGTGATTAACATGGCAATGCTGAACATTACCTGATGCCATCCGGTGGATTATTGGTACTTTTTGCTCATTGACTACTCACGAATAATTGAATATCTGAAGCTATGGCTCAAGAAAATGAACCCATAAAAGGTGGACAGCATGAGGTAAGCTGTCTGGATTGCGGCCTTATGAACTGCTATCGGCAGGAAGGCAGGTTTCCGGATTTCTGTCCGGGAGAGGGCATTGAAACCAGGGAGATTGAGAACGTTATCGCCGAGTACTGCGGAGAAGAAACCGATGCCCGGACTGCCATGGCGGCAGCCGAGGTTGAAGGGTTGTATTACGGCAAGCTGACCAGAGTTGAGGAGGTGCTTGCTTTTGCCCATCGCATCGGTGCGCATAAAATCGGAATTGCCACCTGTGTCGGACTGATCGAGGAGACCCGGACTTTTTCGAAGATTCTGAAGGCGAACGGATTTGAGCCCTATGCGGTACTGTGCAAGATCGGTTCCGTGGACAAACATGAAATCGGCGTCCCGGAAAAACTGAAAATCCGACCGGAAAGCTTCGAGGCACTTTGCAATCCGCTGCTGCAGGCAAAGATGCTTGGTGAATGGAAGTCGGATCTGAATGTCGTGATCGGACTCTGCGTCGGGCATGATGCTCTTTTCAGCAAACATTCCGAAGCGCTGGTAACAACGCTTATCGTCAAGGACAGGGTGCTTGCACATAACCCGGCAGCCGCACTCTATACCAGCGGTTCTTATTACAAAAGGGTTCTGGATAAAGATCGAAATCTATAATGGCACCTCTTTTCCATTACCAGAGCTGTAACGCGCGATCAGCCACCAAAGATAAGCTCATCGGGAATCTCGTACCGTTCATCGGTTCCGATACTGACAATAGTAAGCCGACCTTTTTTTGTACCGGTTAACAATGTCTGTGCATCTGATGTAACCGGTCTGCCTTTAACAAAGAGAATGCTTCGCTTCATACCATCCGGCCAGTGCGCCACAACGGTGGCGGTTCCGTCAAACCCCCGGCGAATAACAAAGGCCTCGCAATTGCGAATCTTTGGATCAATTGACAGCTCACACACAATCGAAGTTGATGCATGAAATGGCGTGCCCGGAATGAGCGCATCTTTTGATGCCGGAGTGGCTTTCAGGGGTTTGCCGGTCACAGAAACCGTCAGCGTATAGTTGCTTGTCTCGTTCCGGCGTGCAGCAGGACGCATCAGGTAGACTCGTACCGTATAGTTACCATCACCCGGAAGCACGCCCTTGAAATCGTTACCGGACTGCCCGACAAACAGCGCCATGCTCCCGTCAGGCGGAATGATATTGAAATAGTTCTGCGGATTGGTTTTTTTCAAAGTAACAGCCAGAGTCTGACCTGCGCCTGCCGGCACAACATAATCAACATCTCCGTCACCCTTCAGTGTACCCTTGATGACCGCCGATGAAGCGCCGGGAGAGAACCGCACCTGCTCAGATCGGATACCGGACACTGTTGCAGCGCTTGTAAGGTCAACCGGGTAAACGAGATTTAATACGGCAACCATCGCCAAAAAGATTTTTTTCATGTGTCTCTCCATTGATTGACTCTCGTAACAGATTAAAAAAAAGACGAAAAAAAACTGCACCGCTCACACTCGTGACCGGATAAAACATAATGACAATTATTTTCTTGCTTGAAACGAGTTTGAACCCGGGTATTATCCCTCTGTTATCAGCTCAACGATACCAAACAGCATGCTGCTGTTAAACATCTTCAGGATTATACAGGATAGTAATTATTGCCGTGGTCGTCCCGAGCTTTTCAACGTCGTATGTACCGCAAAAGGACTATCAGCACAATAGCGCCGATTGTTGCCATAATAAGGCTCCCGAGCAGTCCTGTCGTCCAGATTCCCAGTAACCCGAAAAGAAAACCTCCAAGCAGTGCGCCGATCACGCCCACAATCATGTCTCCAACAAGACCGAACCCGCCGCCTTTCATGATCTGGCCGGCAAGCCATCCTGCGGCGATCCCGATGAGAAGAAACCATAAGAGATTCATTGTCCGCACTCCGTTTTAGTGATTGTGACTATCAAATCAGGGTTTGGCTCAACTTGTCGTTCATTTAGAAAGATAGAGAATACTCCCCAAAAAAAACGTCATATATTTTCTGTAAATCTCTCCTTAACGCCACATCCTGCCTGTTGTACGCATCGCCCGGCTGTTCCTGATCGTGATCGTTTCATGTCACGACGGTTAATGAAAAAACCTTTGTTCATGCAAATCCCGACTTTTCGGGATCAGGCCGAACAGCGTATCATCGCCGCTCCTGCTGAATTAGCTGTAATTTCTTATTGATCAATGACTTGGCTGGTTTTCTTGTTTGATTATTGGTTTCCTTGCATGAAATATGTACCTTCAATAGCCCTTTTTACCAGGCAAGCGAGTTTACACAAACTTAACGTGAGAGCGCATATGTGTGGAGTTTTCGGCATTTTCAACTCAAAAACTCCCGCTGAAGATACATTCTATGGGCTTTATTCCCTTCAGCACCGGGGGCAGGAAGCCGCAGGGATTGTTGTGGCAGAATACAACAAGGCGAAAAAGAAAACCCTTTTCAAGCAGCATAAGGGCATGGGCCTTGTTTCCGAAGTTTTCAAGGATGAAACCCTTTTCGAAAACCTTACGGGATATGCTGCAATCGGCCACAATCGATACTCAACCTCCGGATCTTCCAAGTCAACAAACAATATTCAGCCCTTCTCCCTTACCTATCGTTCCGGCAGCCTTGCCATTGCCCATAACGGCAACCTGACCAATTCACGAGCCCTCCGGCGTGAACTGACGGAACTCGGAGTTATCTTTCAGGCATCATCGGATACTGAAATCATTCCTCACCTTGCAGCCAGAAGTCGCGAGAAGGAACCTATTCACCAGATCTATGAAGCCCTCAGGCAGGTACAAGGCGCATACTCCATGGTTATTCTGGCCAATAACCAGTTGATTGCCGCTCGTGATCCCTACGGATTCCGTCCGCTTGCTCTCGGCAGGAAAACAGACCCGCTTACGGGTGAGATCTCCTATATTGTGGCAAGCGAAACATGTGCATTCGACATCATTCAGGCTGAATACATCCGTGATATTGAACCGGGCGAAATTCTCCTGATCGACCATCTGGCCACGGCAAATGAAAAAACCTCGTCCATTTTTCTGCCGCCCTCCAAACGCAAGGCCCGCTGCATTTTCGAGTATGTCTATTTTGCACGTCCCGACAGCTTTATCTTCAAGCATTCCGTTGACAAGGTGCGTCGAAACCTTGGCAAAAATCTTGCAAGAGAGTCAACAACACAACAGAATCCTGATGAAAAAGAGCTGACCGTTGTCAGTGTGCCTGACTCTTCAAATACCGCAGCTCTCGGTTTTGTGAGAGAAAGTCTTAAAATGCAGCGACCTGCCCGTTTTGAACATGGACTGATACGCAATCACTATGTCGGCAGAACTTTCATACAGCCGGGCATTCACAGTCGCGATATAAAGGTACGATCAAAATACAATATTGTGCGCGGTGTACTTTTCGACCGTCCGATCATTCTTATTGATGACTCGATTGTGCGTGGCACAACGGCAAGAATGCTGATCAAGCTGATTCGTGAAGCAGAGCCGAAATCCATCCATCTGCATATCAGTTCACCGCCTATCACCAATCCCTGTTTCTACGGCATGGATTTCCCTACGAAAAGGCAACTGCTGACCCACATGTTCGACAGTATTGACAATGAAGAGGAAGAAATAGAAAAAATAAGAGAGTATATCGGGGTGGATTCTCTCAAGTATCTCTCGATGCAGGGTCTTTTGAACAGTGTTCCCTCTTTTGAAGATGAAACATGCAGTTACTGCACAGCCTGTTTCAGCGGCGATTACCCGATTCAGGTTACTGATGTAACCACAGACAAGGAAGAAAACGACTGACGGGACAAAAAAAGGGGGCTTTATCAGGCCCCCTTTCAGTTTTCAACTATTTACCGATCAAACATCGGATTCCTATTTCTTCACCTGCTTGAACTCGATTCTCACCGATGTATGCGGAACTGCTTCAAGCCGTTTCTTGGGAATAGGCTTGCCTGATTTGATGCAGATACCATAGGTCTTGTTTCTGATCCTGTCAAGCGCCTGATCGATATAGCCGATATATTTCTCATCGCGGGCAATGAACATGAACCGCTGTTCACGATCCATCGTTTCGGTGCCGTGATCAGCCATGTGCATGGAATAATTCGAATTGATAGAATCCTCGACATTCTCATCGGAAAGAGAGGATTTCAGAATATCAAGATCGCGAAGCACCTCATCCCGTCTTTTAAGCAGCAACTGCCTGAAATGATCAAGCTCTTCGTCGGTCAGATAGGTTTTCGTCAGAACAGGTTCTTCGATAACCTCGTTTTCCTTTTTGGATATACTGATGCCTTTTTTAGCCATGGTACCTCGAATTTTCTTATTCTAACTGACAGCTTACAAAAAAACAACTATCCAACAGATTTTTCAAGCGATAAACGGCAGATTTCCCCATTTACAGAGTCACCCTTTTCACCTGCTCCGGATGAAGAATCCAATGGTGTAGTTGACAACGTTATTGCAAGAGTTTCTGCCTTAATGTACGCATTATTCCGCTTTACTGCATTGAGAAGTTTTTCGGAACCCTCAATACTCAGTGAAATTCTGTCGGTAATGTCAAGACCGCTTTCCTTGCGCAGGGACTGAATACGACTTACCAGTTCCCTTGAAAGACCAAGCATTTCAAGCTCTTCATTCATTTCGGTGTCAAGTGCCACCATGATACCAAGCGCTTCATCTGAAGCCACCAGCCACCCTTCGATATCCTCATGAACAATCTCGACATCCTCTCTCTGAAGCCGGAACACTCTGCCATCCACATCAAGTTCGAGTTGCCCCTCTTTTTCGATGACGGCAATCTGTTTATGACTCATCATCCTGACTGCTTCTGCAAGGATCTTCATCTCTTTTCCGTAACGGGGACCGAGTGTTTTAAAGTTTGGCTTTATCTTTTTGCTGATTACCGATCCCTCATCCTCGATGTACTCAATATGCTGCACATTCACTTCGTCGGTAATAATTGCAGCAACCTGTTCATACTCCTGACGCATTGCACTGTCGGCTACAGCCAGAAGAATCCGTTTCAGAGGCTGACGAACCTTTATGGAAGCCTTTTCCCTCATGGTTCGTACCAGCGAAGTGACCACCTGCGCCTTTTTCATGCGATTTTCCAGAGCATGGTCAATGGCGTCGGTATCTCTTTCAGGAAAACTCCCCAGATGCACTGATTCAAGTGCTTCAAAACCGCTTACCCTGTTGAGATTCAAAAATATACGTTCGGCAAGAAACGGCGTGAATGGTGCAAGAAGTTTTGCTGTTGTCAGAAGACAGGTGTAAAGCGTCTGATAGGCGGCAAGCTTGTCAGGGCCCATCTCGCTCTTCCAGAACCGTTTACGGGAGCGGCGAATATACCAGTTGGACAGATCGTCAACAGCAAAGTCGTTGATCAGTCGAACTGCACCGGTCAGATCATACTGCTCCATACGCTCTTCCACCCCGCCTGAAAGCGTGTTCAGTGATGATAATATCCAGCGATCAAGTTCAGAGCGATCCTCCAGGGGAATATGCGGTTCTTTGTAGGTAAAGGCATCAACATTGGCATAGAGCACAAAAAAATTGTAACAGTTGATATATGCCCTGAAAAACTTTCGCTGCTCTTCCTCGATTTCGTCCGTATTAAACGATTTAGGTCTCCATGGCGGACTTGTTGCAATCAGATACCAGCGAAGAGCGTCGGCACCGTATCGCTGCATGGTTTCAAACGGATCAACCACATTTCCTTTCGATTTCGACATTTTGTGACCATTCTTGTCGAGTATATGGCCGTTGACTATAAGGTTTTTATATGCCGGACAATCAAAAAGCAGCGTTGCAACCGCGTGCAGTGTATAGAACCAGCCTCGGGTCTGATCAACCCCTTCAGCAATAAAATCAGCAGGAAAGGTTCGATCAAACTCTTCCTTGTTTTCAAAAGGGTAATGCAACTGTGCAAACGGCATTGAGCCGCTGTCGAACCAGACATCAACCAGTTCAGGTGTTCTGGTGTATCGTTTTCCCTCTCTCTTAAAATAGATGCTGTCAACAAAAGGCTTATGAAGATCAAGCTCCACCAGACCTCTGTCGAGGGCATCGCCGAGAAGATGAGTCGTGCCGTCAATATCAATAAAACCTTCCCGAAGTTCGGCTACGGAACCGACAGCAAAGATTTTTCCGGATGCTGCATCATCGCCAATAGCAAAATCCTCTGCAACCCAGATCGGAAGTGGCGACCCCCAGAACCTTTCGCGAGAGAGCGCCCAATCCTTGTTCTCCTCAAGCCAGTTACCAAACCTTCCCGATCCGATCTCGGGAGGACACCAGTTGATGGTTTTATTGAGTTCCACCATTCGGTCGGCAATGGCAGTTGTCCTGATATACCAGGACTCCCGGGCATAATAAATCACCGGAACATCATAACGCCAGGAGAACGGATAGGTATGGGTAATGGACTCCCTGCGATACAGTTGCCCCGCGTCTTTAAGCTGACGGATGATCAGCGGATCGGTGTCCTTGAAAAACATCCCTGCATAATCGTTAACCTCAGCGGTAAAACAACCGTTTCTCGCCACAGGCTGCAACATCGGGAGATCATACTTTTTAGCCAGCTCATAGTCATCGGCGCCAAAGGCTGGTGCAATATGAACAATGCCTGTACCGTCACCGGTTGAAACAAATGATCCCGTTGTTACATACCAGCAACGCTTTTCAGGATGCAGGTAATTGAAAAGCGGCTCGTATTCAATCCCTTCAAGATCACAGCCTTTCATCTCACTCACGACCTGCCATAATGAATCGCCTGCCTCATTTTTTTCAAGCAGCACGTTCAGGCGGGACTTTGCAAGAATCAGCACCTCCCCGCTCTCGATATGACGAACTCTGACATAATCGATATCCGCACCAACAGAAACCGATACATTTGAAATCAGTGTCCACGGCGTTGTCGTCCATACGAGAAAAGATTCATCCCGGTCTCTCAACCTGAATTTCACATAAACACTCGGATCTGTCACCTCTTTATAGCCGAGCGCAAGCTCATGAGAACTCAGAACAGTCTCTGATTTCGGATCCTGGGGTACAATTTTGTAGTCCTTGTAGATGAGCCCCTTGTCGAAAATGGTTTTCAGAGCCCACCAGACAGATTCGATATAGTTATTGGTACAGGTGATATAAGGCTTGTCCATATCAACCCAGTATCCCATCTGCTCTGTAAGCTTTCCCCATCCCTCACGATTATCATCAATGTGATGATAGACCAGAGCTCTCGCCTCTTTGTTGAATTCATCCTCGCCGTAATCCTCAACCTGTGAGCGATTTTTCAGACCGAGTTTTTTCTCAACTGAAATCTCCACCGGCAACCCATGTGTATCCCAACCTGCCTTTCGAGGAACCAGATATCCCTGCATCGTACGGTATCGACAGACAACATCCTTGATTGTTCGACTGAAAACATGATGTACCCCCGGCTTCCCGTTGACGGTAGGAGGCCCTTCATAAAAGGAATAAACCTTGTCAAGAGAGTGCTCTTCGAGGCTTTTTCGGAAAATCCGGTGTTCATTCCAGTAGTTGAGAATTTCAGTCTCAAGAACGCTGTAAGGGATATTTGACGGGTATTCAGGAAATTTTTCAGGCATGATGTATCATCAACATTCGAACGAAAACAGGTTCACAGTACCTGCGTTTGTAAAAAAAATCAATATAACAGAATCCGGGCTAAAAAAGCAGAGGCAAGCTTTTCCTTGAAACGAAAAGCTTGCCTGTATACCTTGTCATCAAGAACCGGCGATTACCGGAATTCAGGAGACCATACCCTTATTTTTTATCTCCAAGTGATGAGCTGACACCATCAAGAATCTGTTTTGCTACATCAGCCAGCGAATCAAGCGCCTGGGCTACCATCTTGCTGAGTGGAGTAAGGGTATTATCCAGAATGGTTCCTACACCTACAAGGATTGTGGAAAAATCACCTTTAACATCACCGCGGCTTTGCTGGTTCTGAGCGGAGGGTTTCATTTCTTCAGCCATAGGACACTCATGTTTAAATATTATCGCTGATAATTCAATAATTTTAAATTTAACATATTTAATTCAGCTATCAAAGCGAACAGGCTTTTTCTCAACACAGTTCCCGCCTCTCCCAGGGCTTTCCCGGATGGATTTCCTTCCGGTGCGTTTTCATGGCAACGCTCTATCAGGAAAAGGAAACCGCAAAACCCCGCCTGAAAACATTCAGGACTTAATCTTCAGCGCTTTTTCATATGCACGCCATGTTGATAAAATCAACGTATCAACATCACTGTATTGAGGTGACCAACCAAGGAGTTCCCTGGCTTTTTCTGATGAAGCAACCAGATCCGGAGGATCTCCCGCCCTGCGCCCGACAAGAACGGCTGGAATAGGCCTGCCGGTCAACAGACGGGCACGTTCCACCATTTCAAGCACACTGATACCTGTTTCACTGCCAAGGTTCACTGCAAGGCTTTTATTATGCTTGCTGATCGATTCAAATGCTGTAACATGGGCATCGGCAAGATCACTCACATGCACATAATCCCTGATACAGGAGCCGTCTCTTGTCGGATAATCATTCCCGAAAATTGACAGTCGCGAACGAATGCCAGCGGCAACCTCCATCACAACAGGAAGCAGGTTCTCCGGATTTCTTTCCAGACCGGAAACTCTCCCCTGAACATCGTACCCGGCAGCATTGAAATAACGCAACGCCGCGTAGTTGATCTGTTTCAGCTGGTCGAACCATGCAAGAAGACGCTCGATTTCCAGTTTTGTAAACCCGTAAAAATTCACCGGCTCCTTCGGATGTTCTTCATCAATAGGCAGATACTGCGGATTTCCGAAAACCGCGGCTGATGAAGAAAACACAATATTCTTCAACCCCGTTGCCGATGCGGCATTCAGAATATTGATGGTACCCGAAAGATTTGTATCCGCATACATCTCCGGCTGATACATTGACTGACCGGCAGCCTTG
>JAAXUM010000028.1 GCA_013336025.1 Chlorobiaceae bacterium | reverse complement strand
TGCTCTTCCGATCTGTGCTTTCTGTCTGAACAAGCGGCAGGGATATGGCCTGATCGGGTTTTGTTTCGCTGTTATTGGCGGCCTGTTTTTCTTTTCCGCATCCGGCAAGCAGCGCCATCAGAACAGCAATCACGGCAATGCTTTTGTTTTGTCCTTTCATAGTGGCAGCGATGTTTTGAATCAGTTGATGAATTCAGTTTACCTTGCGCTGTAGTAGGCAAGCTCGCTTCTTGCTATGCAGTAATCATATTTTGCCTGGTTAAGACGCAGCTTGGCATAGGTATAGGCACCTTCTCTCATGAGCAGTTCAAAGGTCATGGCCATACCGGTTTTGAACTGCGTACCGATATAATCAAGACTGATGCGTGCCTCTTCAAGAGATTCCTGTGCAACAGCAATTCTTGCTTTGGCTGTTTTCAACTCTCGCTGTGCTTTTTTTATTTCGACAAGGCTCTGGCTTTTTGCTTCTTCATGATTGTACATCGCTTCAAGCTGCTGCGCTTTTGCTTCCTGTATCCGTCCGGTTGTCGCATTACCGTCATAAATGTTCCACTGCATCGTCATTCCGAGTGCCCAACTTGAACCGCCGCTGAAAATATCGCTGCTGTGAAGATTTGTCTGAAAAAAGGCATTGACTCTCGGCAGTTTTGCGGCTTGAGCCATACTTTCCTGATAGCCGGCAATTTCCCTGTACGTTTGCAGTGCCTGGAGATCGGATCTGCCGTCCGGGGTATTTTTTTCGTCAGCAACAGGAAGTCGTTTGTCGACGACAAGGTCTCCTGTCGGAATGATGGTAAGGTTGGCATCGAGATTCAGCATCACTTTCAGTGCGTCGGTTGCGTTTTTTATGGCGTCGTGGAGCATCAGCTTCTGTTCCATGAGCTCGGCAAGCCTGACGTCGGTTGAAAGCTTGTCGGATTTGGTCAACAGACCTACCCGGTAAGCTTTATCGGCTTCGCTGCTGTGATTTTTCATGGTGATGATCGACTGCTCAACGGCTTCGATGTTTTTTCGCGCAAGAATCAGGCTGTAATAGAGTTTGCTGACCTGCAGCTCGACAGTCTCTGTCGTACGAGCGGCCATATGCTCCTGCGCCTTTTTCGCTGTTAAGGCCATGGTACGTCCTATCGATGCATCAGGATTGTATACAGGCTGCATAACAAGAAGTGATGTATTGAAATCATTGATTATGTCTGCGTTATTAAGCTTGTCGGGTATGAAGTCGCTTTGTGTAATGATGTTCTGCTGCAGCTTGAAAACAAGGGCCGCACCGGGATCGTTGGTCACAACGGCTGTTTCGGTAAGCGTTACCTTGGGAAGGTATGACTGACGAGTCTGAACAATTTTCGCATCAGCCTGGGCTACTCTGCTCCGGGCAGCTTTTATGGTGCGATTGTTTTCGCGTGCCATGCTGACAGCTTCTCCCAGCGATAGTTTAATCGTTTTGTCGGCGGCTTGAACACAGCCAGGAAAAGCAATGTTTCCAGCAAGCATAATGCCGATCAACGCCTTGTAAACCTTCATGGTCTCAGTGTTTGGATATGAGTTTAAGAATCTTTTCCATATTGCCGGAGTCGTTGAGTTTCATGCAGTTTTTCAGGTTGCTGTCAAGTATCAGGGAGTAGGTGGTATCAAGAGCAGCTTTTGCTGCCTGGAACTGGGTAATCACCTTTTCGCACCCCTCTTCTCTTTCGATCATCCTGATCAGTCCTTCGATCTGCCCGTTTACTTTTTTCAGTCTCAGAATAACATCACTCATGGCTTGCCTGCTCAAAGATTGTAGCTGATTTGGGGAACCTCTATGTATTTGTTCGTAATTTTTTCCTTCGTTGGCATTGACAGGTCTGGACTTCAGCCGATCACGACAATAAATAGAGATACTCTTTGTTGATAACGGCAAATACCTATACCGGGTTAGGGTATAAAAGATATAAAAAAAAATGAAAACCGCAAATAAGTACAGCGGTTTTCATTTTTTACAGGTAAAACATGGTTTTCCTTCTTACAGAATGACAACCATTACTTTTTGCCGCCTTCAATTGCCAGTTCGGCAGTTGTGCAGCAGATATCCGACTGAACCTGGCAGAGCATGCTTTCTGTTGCCTGCTGCATGATCTGCGACATGATGGTCTCGCTCATAAACTTGAGAATGCCTTCAGGCATCATATTGAGTGGAAATGAGAGTTGAAAGTCCAGGGAGATGTCTGTTTCGAAATGCACTTCGGTTTTGTTGTTGTCAAGGTGATATAAACAGATTCTGGTATTGGCTTTACCAACGAAGGTGTGGTTGTTGTCGATTTTCAGTTCAGGAGTTTTTGATGCATTTATCCACTGAATGCATCTTGAGTCCTTGTGCGTTTCCCTGCCATTGCCGGCCAGGTTCTGTGCTCCGTAATGATCGGTTGTTTCTTCATGCTGCTCAACAAAAAAAATTGCTGTAATCGGGTTGTTTCGAGGATCGTTTACCTGAAATACCCATTGATAGATGCCAAGTTCACTGAGATGAATCACATTGGTGCAGTATGGGTTGCACCGAACAATTTTTGTGTGATCGGAAAAATATCGGGAAGACTCATGCAAACATGATTCAATGACGATTTTAGCCTTGCTTTTACCTATAACCTCCATAGTGACGGGATGTTTAAATGCTGTCGTTTTGAGTACCTGTACTAACCAGTGAACATTGGGCTGATTTCAAGAGTTCCCGTATAACCGAGTAATCCGTTGAGCGCTTGTTCATGATTGTGCCGGTTGTGATTCTGTATCTTTCTATTGTAAAGATTTTTATTATTATTCATCGATAGTAAAAAACGTTCGTTCCAGTCAAACCTTTATCAAGGGACTTTTTTTTCTGATATGCAAGATTCATTCAACTATACGGCAATTATGGCACCTGTGGCATTTTTTGTTTCAGGTATCTTTATTGTTTTTTTGCTCAACAAGTTTATCGGAAAAAATTCTGGTCAGAACAAAGCTCATTGATGCAATTTGTGTGAGTTTTTCTCCTGAAAATCTTTCGGTGTGTGTGGCAGAAAGGAAAAATCTTCTTCGACTGCTTTTTTTAAAGAAATAACTCTCCGCTGAAGTGCTTGCTGGGGCGTGATTTGGGGGCTTAACC
Source organism: Chlorobiaceae bacterium (assembly GCA_013336025.1). Lineage (GTDB taxonomy): Bacteria > Bacteroidota > Chlorobiia > Chlorobiales > Chlorobiaceae > Chlorobium. Next base: position 7,473 of record JAAXUM010000028.1, on the reverse strand, counting down.
CCTTTAAGCTTAATCTTTTTGCCCTGCGTTTTATTATTTGCGCAGCTTGTGAAAATTAGTTAGCTTTCAGAAAATAGCTTAACAGTAAGCATGTCAAATAAAATTAGAAAGATGTTTTCTCTTGAATGCTTCATAAACCCTAAACAATAGACCATTATGTCAAACGGATCAAACATTGATGTATCAGGCGCTGTCAATAACCTTATTGACACAGCAGGCAAAATCGTTCAGCTTCAGCTGGATCTTCTCAACAGCAGCCTCAAAGCTGTTTCCAGTATTGCCGAACCGCTTGCAAAAACAATGACCGACCTTGTCGGAAGCGCAGCAAACACGATGACTCAGGTTTTGCAGAGCGTTTCAGCAGCCGTTAAAAAGTAAGTTGCTGTTTTGATTGAAAAAGCACCTTGTATGGTTTCGTACAAGGTGCTTTTTTTTTGTATTCTTTGATGGTCTCAAGAACCCGTAACTTTTGTTGAATTTCCCTACGCTGCATACTTCCCGACATTCTGCCGTATGACAATCAGGAGCGCCATTCAAAGGTTTTTCAGTCCCGAACGTCTGAGCGGGCTGACCCTCTCGAAAATTCAGGGTGATGCCTCAAGCAGACAGTATTTCAGGCTTTCAGATGATGCTGGTTCCTTTATCGTTTGCCTTGATCCGTGTTTAAAAGAATCTTCATCGGATACGTATCCTTTTCTTGTAGTTCATACGCTGCTTTCAAAACATGATCTGCCTGTTCCTGCCATTCTCGGGTGTGATATGGATGAGGGGGTACTGCTTCTTGAGGATTGCGGCGATATTCTTTTACAGGATTCTTTTGGTGTCGCTGATCAGGAAGTGATTATCAGGCGGTACCGCCAGGTTATTGATACGCTGGTATCCCTTCAGTCTGTTGCCGGATCGTCTGATCAGATCCCTTTCAGCCTCTCTTTTGATCAGGAAAAACTGATGTTTGAGTTTGATTTTTTTATTGAGCATGCGGTGCTGAATTATTTTTCCGGCACCATGCCCGCTCCTTCTGTAGCCTTGCTTCGAAAGGAGTTTGCGGGAATTGCACAACTGCTTGTGCGGCCTGAACATTTTGTGCTTAATCACAGGGATTTTCACAGTCGCAATATTCTGCTCTACCATGATACCCCTTATCTTATCGATTTTCAGGATGCAAGAATGGGATTGCCTCAGTATGACGCGGTGTCGCTTCTGCGCGACTCCTATATTACGCTTGATGATTCGGTTGCAGAAGAGCTGAAGCGTTATCATTATGACGCTCTCGTGAGAGGCGGGTTAATCATGATGAGCTTCGATGAGTACCTTTTTCTTTTTGATGTCATGGCTTTTCAGCGGAACATCAAGGCTCTGGGCACATTCTGTTATCAGACGGCAGTGCTCGGAAAACCTCAGTATGAAGTTTCGATCGCTCCCACGCTTGCCTACCTTTCCGCTTATATAGCAAGACGAAAAGAGCTTGAACAGGCAGGAACGCTTCTTCTTCCGCTTCTTGAAGGAGACCGATCATGAAAGCATTTGTCCTTGCTGCAGGTTTCGGGAGTCGGCTCAGGCCGCTTACTGATCATATACCGAAGCCGCTCATGCCGATTCTCAATGTTCCAAGCCTTTTTTATACTTTTTTTCTTTTGAAGGAAGCAGGGATCGATAACATAATCTGCAATATCCATCATCATGCTGATGCTATCCGCCGTATGGTTGCATCTGCTGACCTTGGCGGGTTGAAGATCTCTTTTTCTGAAGAAAAGACCCTTCTTGGTACCGGCGGCGGCCTGAAAAATTGCGAAAACCTGCTTCGGGATGATGATTTTCTTCTTGTTAACAGCGACATTATAACTGATATCGATTTCAGGAAACTTGTTCGTTGTCATGCTGCCGGGGGGTGTCCGGGGACTCTTACTCTCTATGAATCTCCCGATGCTATGGACATTGGAGCTGTGAGTGTTGAAAATGGATTGATCCGGGACTTCAGGAACAGGAGAAACACCGGTATTGCATCGTCCTGTATTTATACCGGTACGGCGGTACTGAGTCCCTTGATTTTCCGATTTCTTGAAAAAACTTTTTCCGGGATTGTTGAAACCGGGTTTACCGGGCTTATGGATCATGGTGGTCTCGGCTACTATCTGCATAAGGGGTTGTGGCAGGATATAGGTACCCCTGAAAGTTATATGCAGGCAAATACAGGAGGCAATGCGCTTTTCGATAATCTTGTTCTTAGAATGAATCGGGTTTCAGGTATCCATCCGCACAGAATTTCAGATAATGCATCGATAGGAGAAGGTGCGAGGATAACCTCTTCAGTTATCGGAGAGGGTTGTTCTGTAGGAGAGAATGCTGTTGTTGAGTATGCTGTTCTGCTTCCCGGAGCCCGGGTGGCAGCTGGAGCAACCGTTCGCCATGCCGTTCTGGGCAGGCACGGGACTTTGTTGTTGAATCAATAATTCTGACTTTATGGTTTCATGGTAGTAACCGGCCTTGATATATTTCTCAGCGATATTTCGCGCTTTCGTCATAGAAGCATAGGTCTGATTGTCAATCAGACTTCCGTCACCAGAGATTTCCGATATTCATGGAGCGTCCTCAGTGAGATGGGGGTGAAGATCAAGAGGATTTTCTCTCCGGAGCACGGTTTGTTCGCAACCGAACAGGATCAGATAGCGGTGAGTTGCCAGCCTGAACTTGGTTGTGAGCTTGTGAGCCTTTATGGCGATGCGTCAGATACGCTTCTGCCTGATGCTTCATTCATTGATGATCTTGATCTTGTGCTTTTTGATATTCAGGATGTCGGATCCCGGTATTACACCTATGTGAATACCCTTGCTCTTTTTATGGAAGCTGTTTCAGGTCGCGATGTTGAGATCATGGTGCTTGATCGTCCCAATCCTCTTGGCGGAGAGCTGGTTGAAGGACCTCTGCTTGATCCTCGATATCGTTCGTTTGTCGGGATTTTTCCGGTACCTGTGCGTCATGGAATGACCGCTGGCGAGCTTGCGTTTTTCTATCGTGAGGTAAAAAAACTTGATTGCAATCTGAGCGTTATTTGCATGGAAGGGTGGAAACGCCATATGCTTTTTCCTGATACCGGGCTGCCATGGATTGCTCCATCTCCGAATATGCCGACGTTTTCGACAGCGCTCGTTTATCCCGGGATGTGTCTTTTTGAAGGGCTCAACGTATCGGAAGGAAGGGGCTCGACAACGCCATTCGAGATTTTCGGGGCTCCATTCATCAAGCCTGAAGAGTTTGGTGCATTTATGGGAAATCTCGCTCTTGAGGGAGTTGTTTTTCGGCCAACCTGGTTCAAGCCGACTTTTCACAAGTTTGTCGGGGATGTTATCGGGGGTCTCTCGATTCATGTTACGGATGCAGCAGGATTCAGGCCGTTTGCCGTTGGAGTTGCCCTTACAGCAGCCCTGCACGAGTGCTATCCCCGTGATATGCAGTTTCTTCACGGGGTTTATGAATTCAACGATACCCTCCCGGCTTTTGATCTTCTTGCAGGCAGCGCTGATCTTCGAGTTTCTATTCAAAACGGGGTAACGTCTGCCGATCTTATTGCCTCCTGGCGTAACGATGAGATCGCTTTTGCATCGCTCAAAGAAAAATTTCATCGCTACGACTCCTGATCCTAACAGCCAAACCTATCCATTCAGATGCAGCCGATCGATATAGCCATTGTCATTCTTTTTCTTGCCGGAAACACTCTTTTCGGGCTCTGGCAGGGAAGAAGCAACAAAAACAGCGGGGATTATTTTCTTGGCGGTCACAAATTACCGTGGGTTGTTGCCATGCTTTCGATTGTTGCCACTGAAACATCTGTATTGACATTTGTCAGTGTACCCGGTCTTGCTTATCGCGGCGACTGGAGTTTTCTTCAATTGCCGCTTGGCTACATTTTCGGCAGAATAGTGGTCAGCGTGATTTTTTTGCCCATGTATTTTAAAAACGGCGTCAGTTCAATCTATGAAGTTATTGGCACACGCTTTGGTACTGGCATGCAGAAGTTTGCATCGGTGGTTTTTCTGGTAACAAGGATTCTTGGTGACGGGGTGAGATTTCTGGCGACAGGGGTTGTCGTTCAGGTTGTGACCGGATGGTCATTGCCTCTTTCAGTATTGGTAATCGGTCTGGTAACGCTGGTCTATACCATTTCAGGTGGTCTGAAAACGGTTGTCTGGCTTGACAGTATCCAGTTTATTCTCTATCTCCTGGGTGGTATCATTACGATTGTCTTCATTTTGAACCGTCTTGACATGCCGTTTCCGGAAGTTATTGCATCGCTTGCTTCAGCAGGGAAATTGCATGTTTTTAATTTTGGCTCCAACCCGTTCATCAATCCAATGATGTTCTGGAGCGCTTTTATCGGCGGCGTTTTTCTTTCGCTCTCATCGCACGGGGTTGATTACATGATGGTGCAGCGAGTTCTTGGCTGCAGTGATCTGGGTGCGGCAAGAAAAGCTCTCGTCGGAAGCGGTGTGTTTGTGTTTCTTCAGTTTATGATTTTTCTTTTTGCAGGCTCTCTGATGTATCTGTTTATGGGAGGTGTTCCGACCGAAAAGGATCGCGAGTTCGCTTCGTTTATCGTAACCTGGCTTCCTCCGGGTTTGAAAGGTCTTCTGCTTGCAGGTATTCTTTCAGCAGCAATGTCTACGATTGCCTCTTCGATCAATTCTCTCGCGGCCTCTACGGTGACCGATCTTTTTGGAGGAACCCGTTCGCTCAACTTTTCAAGAGTTGTGAGCCTGGGCTGGGCAGCGGTGCTGATCGGTATTGCGCTCCTTTTTGATGAAAGCGACAAGGCAATTGTTATGGTTGGTCTTGAAATAGCATCGTTTACGTATGGTGGACTTCTGGGATTATTTCTGTTGTCCAAAACCAGGAGGAACTTTCGTCAGTCAAGTCTTGCTGCGGGCCTTCTTGCAAGCATGGGCGTTGTATTTCTGCTTAAGCAGACCGGTCTTGCATGGACATGGTATATTGTTGTATCTGTGACAGTCAATATTGTCATTTCTTTTGGTGTTGATCTCATTATGGGAGAGAAGAACAGTCCGGAGATCCCTGAGAACTGAGAAAGATGCAGTGTGATGAAAATATCTTTTGGGTTCAGCAAATTATTTTCTAATTTCCAGAAAGAGCAGTCTCGACTGTATTTATAAACCATCAGGAAAAACAAGAATGAATAATTCCGGAGCATTTGTCCAGGGCGCCGAAGCATACGGCAGATTTCTTGAGGTTTTTATTGACGGACACTGGTGGGTTGTTGGCGACGCACTCGAGAATATCGGGAAAACCACAAAGAGGCTTGGTGCGAATGCGTATCCTCATCTTTACGGTGGTGGCGGCGCGTCTGCAGGGTTACGAGGATCTTCTCCGGAGGTTTCAGGGTATGCCCGTCCTACAAAAGCTGTCGAGAGCCGCTTCAAGGACTGAAGCTTTTCTATATGATTATGAAAAAAGGAGCACTTCAAAATGCTCCTTTTTTTTTGTTCATGACAGATTATCGAAACAGTATTCAAGTGAGTGCTGTGGTTCCGGTGTTTCACTGATGACTTCAAAGGTTTTGTTTTTTGCTTTTTCAACCCAGAGTGAAAGTACCAGCAGTTCTGCAACATCAGAACGGTTTATAAAACCGTTCCAGAGATGGTCTCCTTGTTCAGAGTGAAGTCTGTTCTGAAGGGGTTCACCATCCTGAAGACCACCGGGTCGGACAATCGTATAGGAGCAGCCTTTTTTTGAAAACAGGCTTTTTACATGATTCTCACCGGCAAGCTTCATTGAAAGCACCCCGGCAAAAAGATTCAATGGGTGAAACCATTTTGTTGCACCAATCGAACTGACCAGACCAAAGTGTTTTACTCCGGCTTTTGCAGCTGCATCGGCAAGCCTGCTGACTCCATCCCGATCAACCTCGGCAGGGGATGCCTCACCGAAAAACTGACTTGAGCCAAGTGCGGAAATAACAGCATCACAGCCTTTTACCGCTTCAGCCAAATTATCGGAATTCTGCACATGACCTACTGCAACCTCAACGGTATCGCCAAATATCGCAGCTTTTTCGATAGACCGGACAAGAACCCGTACCGGAATTCCATAATGCAGAAGACGCTTGACAACCCAGAGACCTGTTTTTCCGGTTGATCCCGCTACCAGCACTTTTCCTTTATAGGCGAAGGTGTTATTCATTATTGATTTTTTGATGTTAAATTTTGTCATTGTACAAACAGTACATGTGATAACGGGTGCTCTTTCAATTAAGTTTCTTTACTCTTTTTCTATTTCATTATTTTTCAGGAACGTTGTTCGTTGTGCTTTTAAGAATGCACTGATGCCGACAGGCAGAAATCAAAACCGGGAAAGCTCAGTGAAAACTATCAAAACCATTCGTTATGAAACAGATTCGGCACTTTGCTGGTATTGCTCTTTTGATCGTTTCGGGCTTTCTTCCCTTATCATCAGCTATCGGGTTTGATCCGGATGCCGTTAAGCTCCTGGTGAAAAGCCCGAAAGAGTGGAATGCTTTTCGGCAGCAGCATTCCATGCAGCCTGTTGATCTTAACAAGGCAAAGCTGGAAGATGCCGATCTTGAGGGGGCAAACCTCAGTAACAGTTCGCTTGTCAGAGCCGAGTTGAGTGGGGCCAAACTGAACCGTGCTGATTTGCGTGGTTCCAATCTTCAGCAGGCATTTGTTAAAAAAGCAGACCTTAAAGAGGCTGATTTGAGCTCGGCTTACCTTGTCAAGGTCAACCTTAAAGAAGCATACATGGAAAAGTCCAGGCTTCAGAAAGCGAATCTGCAAGGTGCAAATCTCAGGTGGACAAGGTTTGACAGGGCGGATCTTTCAGGATCAAACCTTCAGGATGCTGTTCTGTTTGAAACCAGCTTTATTGATGCTGACCTCAGAGGAGTCAACCTGAAGGGCGCGTTGTATCTTGGAAATGCCAATTTAAGAGGAGCAAAAATATCCAATAATACCATAACTCCATCTGGTGAAAAAGCAACAGCGTCATGGGCTGCGATACGCGATGCCGAATATCGAAAAGAACCCGATGCGACAATGCCTGTTTATGCTGAGCCTCCTGTTATGGTATTTGCAACGCCATCGGCAGGCATGAAGTCCACATCCTCTGCCGGCGATATCAACGACCACATATTTTTTGTCAGCCGGCAGCAACAATGGACCGCAGATTATCGTAGTAGCATATGGATTTTCCTGGACTATTACGGTTGACCCATTATTTTCAATGCCCACTTCAACGTCGAGATTGCCGTAAATATCAGCTGGGTACACCAATCTGGCCCATACACAGAGGTAGTGCTCATCGCCATCGACAACATAACCGTCTGCGCAATCGTACGTCGGTTCCGCGATCATGAAGGGAGACGAGATCGGATTGCCAGAAGCGTCGTACCTGCGGCCCCATAATTCCATATAAGCTCCGGGCCTACGGCCGTAGATCACAAAG
>JAAXUM010000027.1 GCA_013336025.1 Chlorobiaceae bacterium | reverse complement strand
GAAAGGACAAAACAAAAGCATTGCCGTGATTGCTGTTCTGATGGCGCTGCTTGCCGGATGCGGAAAAGAAAAACAGGCCGCCAATAACAGCGAAACAAAACCCGATCAGGCCATATCCCTGCCGCTGGTTCAGACAGAAAGCACTCTCGATTCAAGGGGCGTGGAGGTTATTCTTGTGCCGAAATCTTCAGTTTTTCAGCAAGGCGGACTGACCGGTGTATTTGTCGTCGGCGATGATCAGAAAACAACCATTCGATGGATAAGAACCGGGCGTATCGATCACGGCTCTGTTGTTGTGCTCGGAGGAATAGACAAGGGAGAGATGGTTATAGAGAACTATAACCCCGGACTGAAGGAAGGAGTATCCGTAACAAAAAGTCAGGCTGTAACAAGGGAGGCCACATCCAATGAATGAAGGTATCGCAGGAAAACTGGCAAAACAGTTTATCAATTCAAAGATTACTCCGTTGCTCATGATAGCGTCGCTTCTTGTCGGCGTTATGGCAACATTCATGACGCCGAGGGAAGAAGAGCCTCAGATTGTCGTACCTCTTGTTGATCTTTATATCCCCTATCCCGGAGCAACCCCCTCCGAAGTTGAAGAGCGTGTAGCAAAACCCGTCGAACGAGCTCTGACTGAAATTCCGGGTGTTGACTTTGTTTATTCGACATCAATGCCTGACGTTGCTCTGGTGACGGTACGGTACAAGGTTGGTGAAGATACCGAACAAAGCATGGTAAAGCTCTGGACTGTCCTGATGAAAAACATGGACAAAATGCCGGCAGGAGCACAGTTTCCTCTTATTAAAAAGGTAGCTATTGATGATGTTCCGGTACTGAACCTCACCTTCTGGAGCAAAACAAAAAATCCCTATCAACTGCGACAAACCGTAGCCGCAGTTGGTGATGAGCTCAAACAGATCGAAAGCATCGGAGATGTTGAAATCAAGGGTGGTCTGAAACGCCAGGTTCGCGTTATCCTGAACAAGGAGAAACTGGGTCAGTTCAATATCAGCGCGTTGCAGATCGCACGCCAGATCCAGCAGTCCAACAGCCAGATGACTGCCGGAGATTTCAAGCAGATGAATAATGAAATCATCGTCCGCTCAGGACGATTTCTTGAAAGCGCTGATGATGTGCGTGGTATTGTTGTCGGCATCTATGGAGCAACGCCCGTCTATCTCCGGGATGTCGCAGAAGTCATCGACGGCCCTGAAGAGGTGAACAATTACACCTTTTTCGGCTGGGGCGCTGCCGGTCCAAAAAACGCTGCAACAGGCGAATATCCTGCCGTAACGCTGACGGTTGCAAAACGCAAGGGAACCGATGCCACTGTACTTGCCAACAAAGTCATGGCTAAAATAGACGGCCTCAAAAAGACCGCCATTCCGTCAGACATCACCGTTACGGAAACCAGAAATTATGGCGAAACCGCCTCGGAAAAGGTATTCACGCTTCTTGAGCACCTGATCATGGCTGTTGTAGCTGTTACCATTGTTGTTGGATTCTTCCTCGGCTGGCGGGGCGCCCTCGTGGTTTTTGCATCAGTACCGATCACCTTTGCGCTGACCCTGCTGATTTACTATCTGCTGGACTATTCACTCAACAGGGTAACACTGTTTGCGCTCATATTCGTAACAGGCATTGTCGTTGATGACTCTATCATTATTGCCGAAAATATTCATCGACATTTTGCCATGAAGCGACAGCCAAGGCTCCAGGCGGCCATAACCGCCATCAGCGAAGTTGGCAACCCGACTATTCTGGCTACATTTACCGTTATTGCCGCTGTTCTTCCCATGGTTTTCGTATCAGGCCTTATGGGCCCCTATATGAGCCCGATGCCTATAGGCGCATCACTGGCAATGGTTTTTTCCCTGCTCGTGGCGCTTATTGCAACGCCCTGGCTCTCTTTCCGTCTGCTGAAAACTGAAGAGGGGCATCATGAAGAGTATGACATTACCAAAACAGGATACTACAAGCTCTTCAACTCTATTCTCTCGCCATTTATCGAAAGCAAGCTGAAAACCTGGCTGGCTTTCGGCGGTGTCGGTATTCTCCTGATCGGAGCAATCGCCCTTGTTCCGCTCAAGGCCGTCCAGATGAAAATGCTCCCCTTTGATAACAAAAACGAATTTCAGGTCATTATCGATATGCCTGAAGGCACAGCTCTTGAGCAGACAGCAAGAGTGACGAAAGAAATATCTGCCTATCTGAAAACAGTTCCGGAGGTCAGCAGTTACCAGTACTATGTCGGCACCAATGCGCCCATCAACTTTAACGGGCTGGTTCGCCACTACTATCTCCGTCAGGCCGATAACATGGGTGACATTCAGGTCAACCTTATCCATAAAGGCGAACGCAGCCTGCAAAGTCATGACATTGCAAAAAAGGTAAGAAGCGCAGTCCAGAGGATAGCGTTAAAATACCATGGCAATGCTAAAATTGTTGAAATCCCACCAGGGCCTCCGGTACTCTCAACACTTGTGGCTGAAATTTACGGACCATCGCAAAAAGAGCAGATCGCACTGGCCAGAGAGGTTAAAAAGATCTTCAGCCAGACTCCCGGCGTTGTTGATGTTGACTGGCTTGTTGAAGATGACCAGCGGGTCTACGATCTTGAGATCAACAAAGAACAGGCTGCCTTCCGCGGGGTCAGCGCAGAACAGATTGCCCAGACGCTCCGCATGTCGCTGCACGGCGTGGATGTTGGTCTTCTGCATACCCGGCAATCAATTGAACCAGTCACCATTCAGCTCCGTCTGCCGCAGAATCAGCGAACATCGATTCAGGATCTTTCAGGCATTTTTGTTCAGTCCCAGGGCATGGGAAGCCTGACAACCCGTCTGAGAGCCGGCGAAATGATTCCGTTATCATCACTGGTGACCATAAAAGAAAAAATTCAGGACAAGAGCATCTACCGCAAAGATCTGCGTCAGGTTGTCTATGTTACTGCTGATGTTGCCGGCGCAACTGAAAGTCCTGTTTATGCCATGCTTGCGATGGACAAGAAAATCGAGCAGCTCAAACTACCCGGAGGATATTCGATCAGTCCCCTCTACACCTCTGCACCGGTATCACAGGCAAAATCGGCCATGAAATGGGATGGCGAATGGCAGATCACCTTTGAAGTGTTCAGAGATCTCGGCACAGCATTTGCCGTTGTTCTGGTCATCATCTATCTTTTGATTATCGGCTGGTTCCAGTCCTTCAAGACACCGCTCATCATGATGATTGCCATACCCCTCAGTCTTGTGGGCATCATTCCGGGTCACTGGCTCCATGGGGCCTTTTTTACGGCAACAAGCATGATCGGCATGATTGCGCTGGCAGGCATTATGGTCAGAAACTCGGTGCTTCTGATCGACTTCATCCAGATACGCAGAGAAGAAGGCATCAACCTCAAACAGGCAGTCATTGAATCGGCAGCAGTTCGAACAAGGCCGATTATTCTTACCTCCGGTGCGGTAGTGATCGGATCCCTGGTCATGCTCTTCGACCCGATTTTCCAGGGGCTGGCCATATCACTCATCTGGGGTGGCGTGCTCTCAACGATCCTGACGCTTGTTGTCGTTCCGCTTGTCTATTACATGGCTGAAAAAAAATCTCACTAACATTGTGCAGGGAGAAACAACAATGAAATTTCTTGCTATCATGGGACATGAAGAGACTCGCCCGATGGTGCGCAGCCTCTTCAAGGAGTATCAGGTAAACCTGTTCAGCAACGTTGCTATTCGCGGCTGCAACTGTCAGAAACCATCACTCATGCAGCAATCATGGTGGCCATCCGATGAGATGATCGGCACCTATTCATCACTCTGTTTTGCAATTCTTGATGATGATAAAGCGGAATCCATTATGCTTGAACTTGAAAAAAACCCGATTGCCGTTGACAAGGACTTTCCTGCCAGAGCATTTCTTATGCATGTAGAAAAAACAGCCTGACTATTTTCCGGGAGAAATTTTATGCTCATAAAACAGTTTCGCACCGGCGGCGACAGAAACTTCGGCTACCTTGCCGCCGACAACGTTTCAGGTGACGCCCTTGTAATTGACGCATCCTATAATCCGGGCATGATATACAATTTTGCCTGTGAACACGGATTAACGATTCGATATATCTTTTCAACACATGGCCACAGCGATCACACCAGCGGAAACGCGACGATAAGTCAATTGACCGGTCTCAAGCCACTCCTTTATGGTGACACCTGCAATGAAACGGGAATCAGTGTTCACGATGGGGCACGATTTCCTCTGGGCTCGCAGAGTGTGCAGATCATTCATACTCCGGGCCACACCGAAGACTCGCTCTGCCTGCTTGTCGGAGACGCCCTCTTTACCGGAGACACCCTGTTTACCGGAAAAGTAGGCGGAACGGTTACCGATGAACAGGCTCTTGCTGAATATCACTCGCTGCACGACAAACTCATGCGCCTTCCAGACGAGACAAGAGTTTTTTCAGGACATGATTACGGGATCTCACCGGTATCAACCATCCGAGAAGAAAAAAAATCCAACCCGTTTCTTCTGCAGCCTGATTTCAGATCATTTCTTGCAATCAAACATAACTGGGCAGCATATAAAAAAGAACATGGTATAGCATAAGGGTATGCTGCTATTGCGAAATTATTATTTTTTTTGCTAAATTATCTTTTTCTACCCTTCGGGTGATTGAGAGGGCAATCCTGCCTTGTCCAGATTTCATGAGATACAGTCAATCGTTATTATTTTCTCAAAAATAAGGGGGCTTTCCGTCCTTTTATCTTCAAAGGCAAACGACACTTACTATGCACCAGCTTATTACATTACGCACTCTGCCTGTTTCAGACCTGATGCAAAAAAACTATCATACCATCAAAGGCAGTTGCACAGTTGCCGAAGCACTGCAGTTGATGAAAAAAACCAGTGAGAGCGGACTTATTGTTGAGCCGCGCAATGAAGACGACTGCTACGGAATTGTTACAGAAAAAGATATCCTTGAAAAAGTCATTGATCCGGGTGAAGACGTCCATCGGGATCCATGGAACACACCTGTTTTCCAGATCATGAGCAAGCCGATCATCAGCGTGAATCCGAGCCTCAGAATCAAGTACGCACTCCGTCTGATGAAAAGAACCAATGTCCGTCGCCTCACCGTGATGGAAAACAATAAAGTGATTGGCGTTCTCAATATGACTGATGTTCTTCATGCCGTAGAAGAACTTCCGATTCATGATGACAACATCGCCTTGTAGCAGCCTGACTGCCTGCTCATTTTTTCCGTTCAGAAATACATAGTTCAATCTTCAGGGTACAGCCTTTGCGACCCTTCTTACCATCAGTGATGCTGTTTTTCCAGCCTCATAAAGCTATTTGAGCGTATGAAACCATTTGATATCGTTATTGTCGGGGGAGGCGGTGCAGGATTATATGCGGCTATGGAGGCCATGAAAACCAACCCGTCCCTTAATATCGCCGTTTTATCGAAAGTCTATCCTAACCGCTCACACACCTCGGCAGCCCAGGGAGGAGCCAATGCGGCTCTTGCCAACAAGGCAAAGGACGACACCGTCGAAATGCATATTTTCGACACCATCAAAGGCAGCGACTACCTTGCCGATCAGGATGCCGTAGACATTCTGTGCTCAGAAGCACCGAAAATCATCCGAGAACTTGACAACATTGGCACCCCATGGTCGCGCCTTGACGACAATACCATTGCTCAGAGGCCTTTCGGCGGTGCCGGACGACCACGATGCTGCTACTGTGCCGACAAAACCGGACATACCATTCTTCAGACTCTGTATGAACAGTGTCTGAAAAAAGGGGTCTTTTTCTTCAATGAATATTTCTCCCTGAGCCTTTCAGTCAACAACAGCCGTATGAGAGGGCTGCTTGCCATGAACATGAAAACCGGCAAGATCGAAGCATTTCCTGCAAAAACAGTCATTTTCGCAACCGGCGGCTATGCAAAAATGTACTGGAACCGCTCCAGCAATGCCGCAGGCAATACCGGTGATGGCCAGGCTATAGCCTACCGGGCAGGAATTCCGCTCAAAGATATGGAGTTTGTTCAGTTTCACCCGACAGGCCTGAGAAAAAGCGGCCTCCTCGTAACAGAAGGAGCCAGAGGTGAAGGCGGCTATCTGGTCAACAAGGATGGCGAACGATTCATGGCGAGATATGCGCCGGAAAAAATGGAGCTGGGCCCGAGAGACCTTGTTTCGCGCTCCATCGAAACGGAAATCCTGCAAGACCGGGGCTTTGACAGCCCGGCAGGGAAATACATCCACCTTGACCTGACTCATCTCGGAGCAGAGCTGATCAAATCAAGGCTACCCCAGATCAGGGAAATGTCGATGAATTTCGAAGGTGTTGATCCTATAGAAGAACCGATTCCTGTCAGGCCAACGGCACATTATTCAATGGGCGGCATTGATACCGACAACTATGGCAGAACGGTAATGGACGGCGTTTATGCTGCCGGAGAGTGCGCATGTGTATCGGTACACGGAGCAAATCGTCTTGGCGGCAACTCGCTTCTCGATATCCTCGTATTCGGACGAATTGCCGGTCATACAGCAGCCGAAGAGGCGGGAAAATTCGAACCGGGAGTCATTTCACCTGAAGAGATCAAAGCCAAAGACGAAGAACTCAGAAGTTTCATGCAATCTTCAGGACATTACGAACGCTATGGCGCACTCCGGGAAGAGCTTGGTCAAACCCTTGCTCTGAACGTCGGCATTTACAGGGAAGCATCCAAAATCAGTCGTGGCATGGATGAACTCTCACTTTTAAAAGAGCGCTTCAAAAAAATACGCGTATTCGACTCCAGCGACATCTTCAATACCAATCTTATGCAGGTACTTGAACTGCAGAATATGCTGGATCTGGCTGAAACCGTTGCAGCAGGAGCCCTTGCAAGAGAGGAAAGCCGTGGCTCGCATACAAGAAACGACTTCCCCACAAGGGACGATGAGAAATGGCACAAGCATACAATCGCAACCCTTGACAACGGAACGGTAAAACTCGGTCAAAAACCTGTAACGATGGGCAGGTATGAACTCCAGGAAAGAACCTATTAACTCAATGCACATGACGGGAGCAGCAGAACAGCATAAAGAAGAGAAAAGGGATATAACCTTTCGGGTATTCCGGTTTAACCCGCAGGTAGACATCAAACCGTATTTCGATGACTACACCATACCTGTTGAACGAGGCATTACCGTTCTCCGTGCACTCAATTATATAAAAGAGCATGTTGATCCAACGGTAAGCTTCAGGGCATTCTGCCAGGCGGGAATCTGTGGATCATGCGGCATGCGGGTCAACGGAATATCAAAGCTTGCCTGTACCACACAGGTATGGGAAGAGCTTGACCGATGCAAAGAGCCAGGCATTCTCAAAGTTGAGCCGCTCCGCAACATGCCCCCCATAAAAGACCTCATTGTTGACATGGACCCTCTTGTCGACAAGATGAAGCACTATATGAACTGGATTGACTCTTCAATGCCTGAATCCGAAATGGGCAAAAAAGAGTTTCTTGTATCCGAAGATGAGTTTTTGAAGTACGACAAGGCTACAGACTGCATACTTTGTGCATCATGCGTTTCAGAATGCACCATTCTGAGAGCACACAAAGAGTATGTATCCCCCGCTGTTCTTCTGAAATCCTACAGGATGAACGTCGACAGCCGCGACACCATTCACGACACACGTCTTGCTGAACTGGTAAAGGATCACGGAGTATGGGATTGTACACACTGCTACCGCTGTCAGGAAACGTGCGTCAAAAGCATTCCCATCATGGATGCCATTCACGGCATACGAGAAAATGCTCTTGAGGTCAGAGGAACAAAAGACACCAGCGGAGCAAAACATGCCGAAGCCTTCATGGATGATATCGCAAAGAAAGGAAAACTCGTTGAAGCCACCCTGCCGTTCCGGACAAACGGTGTTCTATGGACAGTGAAAAACCTGTTACCCATGGCCGTAAAAATGATCATGAAGCGCCGTACACCTCCGCCGCCGCCCATGGTAAAACCATCCAAGGGAATAAAGGCGTTCCGGGAAGAGTTCAGAGAGATGACGGAGCACGTCAAAGATGATCAGCAGTCACATAACAAATAATCGGGGGAGAATCGCGAGATGAAACGGTATGCATACTACCTGAGCTGTATAAACGAATCCATGACCAAGGAGCTTGACCGCTCAATTGACCTCTGGCAAAAAGATCTTGACATGGAACTGATCAAACTGCATGAAAGCACCTGCTGCGGAGGCAGCAACCTTGAGTATGTAAGCCCGAAGCATTTCGCACTTGTCAATGCACGCAATATCGCGCATGCAGAAAAACTTGGTCTTGATCTCGTCGTCTCCTGCAATACCTGCCTGATGACCATACGAACGGCAAAGAAAAAGCTCGACGAATCTCCTGACCTGAAACGCGAAGTCAACGAACTGCTGAAAAAGGAGGGGCTTGAATACAAAGGAACATCTGAAGTTCGCCACCTGTTATGGGTATTGATCGAAGACGTGGGTCTTGATGTGATCAAATCGAAAGTAAAGGTTCCTCTAAAAAACTTTACAATCGCTCCTTTCTACGGCTGTCATATTCTCAGACCATCAACGGTACTCGGCAAAGACAACCCTCTTGACCCAAGCTCACTCGACCAGTTGATTGAAGCACTTGGAGGAACAACCATACCCTATGAACATAAAAACCGCTGCTGCGGTTTTCACACCCTGCTTGTAGCCGAGGAAGAGTCGCTCAATGTTGCCGCTGAAGCCCTTGCAGAAGCCATCGAATCGAAAGCCGACTTTATTGTCACCCCCTGTCCGCTCTGCCATACCGTCCTTGACGGCTATCAGGCAAAAGCGCTCAAACAGGCTCATATCAACGCATCGATACCCGTGCTTCATCTTTCAGAAATGGTAGGTCTTGCACTTGGCTACACCAAAAAGCAGCTTGGCATCCAAAGGCACATTGTCTGTTGAAAAATGCAGATTGTACTCGCGCTGATCGATCTGTCGAAAAGTTTTAAAAAAAGGCCAGAAAAACGTAACTTTGCACTTTCACTTCGCTCTCAGTTCATAATTTGACCGCTATGCTGAGGAGTATCTGTTTTTTTCAACCACTCAAATAACTGCGTTGCATGCTCAAAAATGATCTCTTCCTCCGGGCGTTAAAAAGACAGCCTTGCTCACGAACACCAATCTGGGTGATGCGGCAAGCTGGCCGTTACTTACCGGAATATCGTGCCGTGAGAGAAAAAACAGACTTTTTAACCCTCTGCAAAACCCCGGAACTGGCAGCAGAAGTAACCATTCAGCCGGTTGACTTGATGGGAGTCGATGCTGCCATTATTTTCTCGGATATCCTTGTTGTCAACGAAGCCATGGGAATGGATGTCGAGATCATTGAGTCCAAAGGCATCCGACTTTCACCAGCCATCCGCTCACAGGTTGACATCGACCGTCTTATCATCCCTGATATCAATGAAAAGCTTGGGTACGTGATGGATGCCATCCGCCTGACAAAAAAAGAGCTTGACAACAGAGTACCGCTTATCGGATTTTCCGGAGCAGCATGGACACTCTTCACTTATGCAGTCGAAGGTGGTGGCTCAAAAAACTACGCCTTTGCTAAAAAAATGATGTATCGTGAGCCAAAAATGGCCCATATGCTCCTCAGCAAAATTTCCAGCGTCATCACCGAATATGTCCTGATGCAGATCGAAGCCGGTGCTGATGCAATCCAGATATTCGATTCATGGGCAAGCGCACTTTCAGAAGACGACTACCGCGAATTTGCTCTCCCCTATATCAAGGAAAACGTTCAGGCGATCAAGACAAAATATCCCGACACTCCGGTGATTGTCTTCTCGAAAGACTGTAACACCATTCTCTCCGAAATTGCCGATACAGGCTGCGATGCCATGGGCCTCGGGTGGAACATGGATATAGCCAAAGCGCGCAAAGAGCTTAACGACAGAGTCTGCATTCAGGGCAACATGGACCCAACAGTACTGTACGGCACACCGGATAAAATCCGCTCGGAAGCGGCAAAAATCCTCAAACAGTTTGGCCAGCATACAGCGACATCAGGCCATGTGTTCAACCTCGGACACGGCATTCTTCCAGACGTCGATCCTGCAAACCTGAAACTCCTTGTGGAATTTGTCAAGGAAGAAAGTGTCAAGTACCACTAAGCACTGCACGCTTTCCTTCTGATCCCCGTTTCTTCAACACCGCCTGATGCATCAACCATCAGGCGGTGTTTTTATTTATACCAGCCAACAGTACGGAATCGCGTTACAACCCGAACCGACCGCTGCGCATCAACCACTTGAGCAGCTCAATAATCGGAACAACCGTTACCGCAGAACCGATAATGATAACCCAATCTTCCGGAGTAAGCAGACAGGTTCCGAAAAGTCCCCGCAAAAACGGAACATAAATGATTGCGGCAAGCATGACCAGCTCCCAGACAATTGCAAGATTCAGCCACCGGTTTGTAAAAGGACGAACAAAAAGAGAGCCTTTTTCAGAACGGAAATTATATGCCTTGAAAAACTGGATGAGCACAAGCGAAACAAAGGTCATGGTCATGGACTCCTGAAGGC
>JAAXUM010000225.1 GCA_013336025.1 Chlorobiaceae bacterium | reverse complement strand
CTTATCCATGCTTGAGGCTGTTTTTTCTTAATGCGAATAGGATCTTGCAGATCAAGCCAGACATCTGCAATGGCCGGTCTTAAAATTTCCTGTTTAAATATCTCATTATCAAGCATCGTCGTCAAATCATGACCACTTTCAACGATTACCTCATCCAGCTCTTTTTTTATGTTTTTTCTGAATGGTCCGAGTTGTACAACGGGTTCATTAAGCCAGCGGTGTCCTTTTATTCTGAAGTGAGTGACAATACGCCATTTATTATCGATATCAACCGGAGTTGATAAAGTGATAATAATCGTTGTATGAAAATCACTTACCTGTTTTGTCAAAAAGTTTCCAAATCTGCTTTCAATAAGTTTCGCATCAACATGCAATGGAAATCGACAAAGAAGTTCTTTTCCGTTTGATGATATCTCAATATTGCTCTGTTTTGTAAGGGTTAAAACAATTTGTTCTTTTTTTGTTTCTTGAAGAAAAATATTCTTTTCGAGAAACTTGCCGGATAATTTATTGTTTAATAATTCTTCAAGTTTTTCGATATCATAACTGACGGGAATGTTAAATGCGGAAGGCAAAACATCAATCACAATATCTTCTGTTATTGCTTCCGGAGAATTGACTTGATCATTTATCCTGTTTAGAATAAAAAAAGCCAGAGCTGCGGCTAAGATGGCAACAGCAATTCCGATAATAATGACCGGTTTTTTCATGATGAGCCTGTTCTGCGATTCATGTCTTATAGCATCTCATCGAATTGAGAGGGTAAAAGCTGATTACAAAAAGATGGCGATTTTGTTTATGCATGAAAACCTGTAAACCCCCTGCTTTTATGCAGCTTGCAGAGAGCGATTATAAAACCGTACCGGAAGGAAGCTGACTGAAAAAGTGCCTGAGCGAGGTCTGATTTTTTTCGTCTGTCTGAATAAGTTCAAAGGTGCTGTTATGAGCTTCCTCCATAAAAAGCGAAAGAACGGCAACTTCAGCAACATCGCTGCGCTGAATGGCTCCGGTAGCCAGTCGATCACCGGTATCAAACCTCAGTTCATGCAGAAGGGGAGGACCGTCAAGAAGTCCTCCCGGACGAAGAATGGTATAGGAATACCCCTTTTCGGCGAATAATTCACGGACAGCATCCTCACCGGCCAGCTTCATGGTAAGAACGTTGCCGTATTTATTGAGTGGATGATCGGGTTTTGTAACAGCAAGGGAGCTGACAAGAATAAATTTTCGGATGTTTTTTTGTTTCGCCAGCGTAGCAAGGCGAATAACGCCGTCCCGATCAATTGCCGATGGGGGAGGCGCTCCAGGGACGGTAACGGAACTGCCTATTGCGCAGATCACCGCATCGGCATGCTCAAGAGCGCTTTTGATCTCTTCGGCATTTTCAATCGAGCCAGTCGAAATATGATTTTCTACATCTTTGCCGAACAGTTCAACCGCCTTATCTGACGAGCGAACAAAGAGACGGCAAGGGATGTGATGTTCCTCAAGCCGTCGTACAATCCATTGACCCGTTCTGCCTGTTGCTCCAACAACCAGAACGGTCCCCTTAAAGGTTCGATCCATGTAATAGTTCAGTTAAAGAGAGAAAACTTGACATTATAAGCCATGGTCAGATCGACAAGCGCGTGCAGGATGATCACAGTACGGATATCGCGATACCAGAAAAAATTCAGTGCCCAGCTTCCGGCAATAAGCAGTTGCACCGGCATAAAGAGCGGTTTGAAAGGACTTGCCTGATTGATGTGTTCAGGAAGAATCTGAAGCCAGAACAGGCCATGGATGATACCGCTGAAAATCATGAAAAAGATAAAGCCGGTACAGAACTTAACCACGGCATTGCTGGTAGCCTTGCTTGCAAGCCACTCGCCAAGACGAAAACAGGCATAGAACATGAATGTCTCGGCAATACCATTACCGATACTGAATACAATGAGAGTCGGTATGTCGAGAGCGCGGCCGCCATCATAGGTTGAGCTGCCGTACACGATAACATTGAGAATAAGAATGAGAACCGATGCAGCAAGGAGAATGATTCTTCTGGTATCGAAAACCGGATTAAAGGTCAAGATATCCTTGCGAAAAAAAACGAATCCGATGAGAACTGCAATTGCCCAGTAGGCAAAAACCATCATTGGAGGGGTGATCTGCATAAATCGTAATTATTTTTAGGTTAATGATCCGGTGAAAGGGTTTCTGCGAGGTATGAACTTCTGACAAAGGGGCCTGAACGGACATTGCGGAGACCAAGGGACTCCGCAACAGCTTTATACTGGTCAAATTCCTCAGGTGTCACATAGCGATTGACCGGCATGTGACTTGAGCTCGGCTGCAGGTACTGGCCGATTGTTACCATGTCGCAGCCATGCTGAACAAGATCGTGCAGAGACTGAACTACCTCATCGAAAGTTTCACCCATACCGACCATCAACCCTGACTTGGTTGTAAGATTAAAATGCTCTTTTGCCCGGCGAATTATGTTCAGAGATGATGAGTAGCTTGCCTCAGGACGAACAATATGGTAAAGCGAGGGAACCGTTTCGATATTATGATTCAAAACTTCAGGAGCCTCAACAAGCACGATATCAAGCGCCTCGGTTTGTGCCTGAAAATCAGGTATAAGACACTCAAGCGTCACCTCGGGGTTACGCTGGCGTACAGCCTGCATGGTTTTCTGCCAGTGTCGAGCGCCGCCATCAGCAAGATCGTCACGATTGACGCTTGTCAGTACCACATGGTTCAGATTCATTATTTTTACTGCTTCAGCGATGTTCTCGGGTTCAAGAGAATCAGGCATCGGAGGAATGGATGCTGTGCCAACTGCACAAAACCGGCAGGACCGGGTGCAGATATTGCCAAGAAGCAGAAAGGTTGCCGTACCCCTTGACCAGCACTCCTGAAGATTCGGACACATAGCCGAACGACAAACCGTATTGAGATTCCGTTGCTCAAGAAGTTGTCGTGTTGCACCAAACTCGCCATGAGCAGAAAGTCTCAGTTTCAGCCAGTCAGGTTTTCTTGCAAGTACGTTGCTCATAAATGGCTGAGATACTTTGATACGGGAATTCATTTATCATTTATCGAGAAGCCGTAATATAGGGAAATATGAAGGCCAATACGCAAGAGCCCCGGTTAAAAAACCAGGTTAAGAGCGCAGCATCAATTCATGTGACCGAGCGCAAGGGTGAACCGGCAATGATATGGCACTCTCATATGCATCCGATACCATTTACTTTACATAATTTATATTATACAACAAATCCGGGTCACGTTGATTCAACCAATGCAATCAACCTTTCGCATGCTTCCAATGCCGTAGCAAAGGAAATCAGTTCGTCATCACGGGCGAAAGTCATATTCTGAACAAACGATTGATAAGCCGCTTCCCATTGAGCGGTTTGTAATTGCGGCATAACCTTTTGAAGGCGTAGTTCGGGAGCGACATCGGTGCGACTGTAATCACATGCTATGGATTGTTGAACAAGGTGTGTAAACTCGGCTCCTGAGGTGATAAGTGCTTCCATTGCCGCAAGATCGTGAACATGACGGATGAGTGTTTTATCCTGACGTTCATCCTTGTCCTGCAACCGCCATGCCAGAGCGCTTAATTTGTCAGCAGCAATCTCTTCATGTGGTACGTTCAAATCTCAGGCTATAGCCATTAAACCCGATAACCCGGCGAACTCGTTTACGGACACCAATAACCCTGCCAGCAGGAACCCGGGTAGTTCTGCCTTCCGTTATAACTGCGCTCCATACTCGTCGGCGCAGTTGGGATATCAAGCCGTTTCAGAGCTTCCTGAGCAAGAGTATTGAGACTTTTAGGCAAAGCCGGGCGATTATCTGCCGTTAACCGTGCGCTCG
>JAAXUM010000224.1 GCA_013336025.1 Chlorobiaceae bacterium | reverse complement strand
GAATGTGCGGAATGGCTGGGCCTGGGTGGAGACGCTTCCGCAATCAGCAGACGGAACAGGGCGGTATGAGGAGTTTTCAGCATTAATGAGAAAAAAGGGTGGGCGGTGGTGCATTCTCGAAATTCCTTGCAGTGAGCCGGACAATCCTGATTGTATCGACAGTCCGGGCTACTTTTTAAAAATGAAAAAACGCTTTCCCGGTCTTCCACATGAGATTCTCCCCGAGTAGCGCCAGGATGCCGGTGTGTATATTGAACCGGGGTTTTGCAACGGGCTGGGCGGATAGTTAAATACTTTTCGTTATTGGCAGAATTTATTCGTACTATGGGTATGCATTGACCGCGTGGTGAATATGCTAAGAAAGAGCAGGCAAGCGTCCCGGTTGTGGACGTTTTTTATTGCCTGTTTGTGAGGATTTTTTTCTGCTGTGCAAAACTCTCCTTTCAGTTCATTCCTTTCCTGCATTGTTGCCACATCCAATGACTATTAATGTGCATTGTCAACAACTTATTTACAGGAACAGATCACTATGAGTGAAGAGACCGTTATTGCCCAGGATTTTCGCAGTTTACAGTTAGCCGAGCCTTTAATGAGGGCGCTTGAGGAGGTGGGTTACGAAAATCCGACCCCTATTCAGGCTCAAACCATTCCGTTACTTCTCGAAGGACGCGATCTTCTCGGGCAGGCTCAGACCGGAACAGGCAAAACTGCTGCATTTGCGCTGCCGATACTTTCCAATATCCATCTTGCAAGACGGGAGCCCCAGGCGCTTGTGCTTGCTCCTACAAGGGAACTTGCCATCCAGGTGGCTGAAGCCTTCCATCGTTATGCTGAGTATCTTAAAGGGTTTCATGTTCTGCCTATTTATGGCGGCCAGGATTACGGCATTCAGCTTCGTATGCTCAAACAGGGAGTGCATGTCGTGGTTGGAACACCGGGTCGTGTGATGGACCATATGCGACGCGGATCGCTGAATCTTGACGGGTTGCAGTGCCTTGTGCTCGATGAGGCTGACGAGATGCTTCGCATGGGCTTTATTGATGATGTGGAGTGGATTCTTGATCAGACACCGAAAGGACGTCAGGTTGCCTTGTTTTCTGCAACCATGCCTGCTCCAATTCGGCGTATTGCCCAGAAGTATCTGAATAATCCGGCTGAAATTACCATACAGAACAAAACCGCGACAGTGGAGGCCATTCGCCAGCGCTACTGGATTGTTGGCGGCAGCCACAAGCTTGATGTTTTGACGAGAATTCTTGAGGTCGAGCCTTTTGACGGTATTCTTATCTTTGTTCGCACCAAGACCATGACGCTTGAACTTGCCGAAAAGCTCCAGGCCAGAGGTTATGATGCTTCTGCCCTGAACGGTGATATGGCTCAGAACATGCGTGAACGGACTATCGATCAGTTGAAGAGCGGTGCGCTCAATATTGTCATAGCAACCGATGTTGCTGCCCGTGGTCTGGATGTTGATCGTATCAGTCATGTCATCAATTACGATATTCCGTCTGATACTGAATCCTATGTTCACCGTATAGGTCGTACCGGACGCGCAGGCCGCAGCGGCGAAGCGATTCTGTTTGTCTCTCCGCGTGAGAAAAACATGCTGTATGCAATTGAAAAAGCTACACGCAAGAGAATTGAGCTGATGGAGCTGCCTTCAACGGAGATCATCAACAACAAGAGGATATCGAAGTTCAAGCAGCGTATCAGTGATACCCTTGCAGCCGGTGAACTGGATTTTTATTCCCGGCTTATCGAACAGTACTGCCATGAGCATGATGTGCCTGAACTTGATGCTGCCGCTGCGCTTGCTTCGCTGCTTCAGGGTGATACTCCTCTGCTTCTTTCGGCAAAGCCTGAAAGAACAAGAGATCATGACGATCGCCCAAGGTCGCAGAGTGATTCCGGTTTTTCAAAAAAGAGGAAAAAAGGCGAGATGTATGGTGACGAAGGCAGACAGCGGTACCGTATAGAGGTTGGCAGTACTCACGGCGTCAAGGCCGGCAATATTCTTGGTGCGATCATCAATGAGATCGGTCTTGATCCTGAAGCGGTAGGGCAGATCTCGATCTCCGACACCTACAGTTCCGTTGAACTCCCTGAAGGTATGCCGGAAGAGGTTTTTCATGAACTTCGCAAAGTCAGGGTGTGTGGCCGCCAGTTGAGGCTCTCCAAAATTGAAGGGCAGGAAAGCGCTTCATCATACGGGCCGAAAAAGAATTTCAGGAAATCGGCAAAACCTGAAAAAGACCAGCAGGCATTTTTTACCGGACAGAAAAAAAAGCGACGCAACTGATTTATCCTTCAGATTGATTGTTTCACCTTGATGGCATACTCTTTTTTTTAAGAACGTCGTCAAGGTGTAACAGTGAACCTTCCTTCAATCGATTTTTCGAATGCTTTCGGAGCTGCCAGTGAAAATCTCTTTCACCATATACCGACTGGCGGGAAAATCACTGAACATAACAAGCAGGACTGCCCGTTTACTTTACTCCCTATTATGCTGATATCTCGGTACGGTTCTGTTATATTACATCGTAATGGGTTCGTTTATTGATATCCGGAGTTGTATCGTTTATGCTTGATGAGGATAGACCTTATTAAATTTGATCAGTATCTAACCCGAAACGGAGGGTCATGCCATGCCGATGTATGCATCTCTGAGCATTGGGAAAAATGATTCAGATGAGATAAAAATCTGGAAAAAAAGAACTGCCGGTCGTTTGCTTTCACTTCGCAAGGCGCTGCATGAGCATCTTGCGGTTTCGTCTGCCGGTTCAGAACGCGGGCAACAATGGCTTCGTCTTGCAACCTGGAATATCAGGGAGTTTGACTCGGCAAAATATGGCGGACGCAGTCGGGAGGCTCTTTTTTATATTGCCGAAATTATTTCTCATTTCGATCTCATAGCGCTTCAGGAGGTGCGTCAGGACCTTAAGACCCTGAAGGTTGTCATGAACATTCTCGGCGAAAATGACTGGGATTATATTGCCACTGATATTACCGCAGGTGATTCAGGAAACGGGGAGAGGATGGTTTTTGTCTACAACAAGCGCACAGCAGGTTTTACCGGTGTTGCCGGTGAGGTGGTGCTTGAACAGGAAGACGAGATTGCTGATGGTTTGGATCGCTGTTTTATGGATAGCACCGGATTGAAACTTGAGCTTCCATCAGGTACAAAAGTGGAACTGCCGGAACTTGTTGCGTTAAGAAAATATCGTGGAAAGTTTTTGCTCAAAGAGAACCTTCAGCTTCCTCTTCCCTCAGGAACCAGGGTTGTTCTCCCTGGAGGCAGTTCGCTCGTACTCAAAGAGGGTACTGAAGTGGCGGTATCAGATGATGGCAGCGTACTTCTTGATACGACAGCAATGCCGATTTGCAGCAAGGATGCTTATGTTCAGCTTGATGCAAGAGCGCTCACAAAGGGAAAACTTCAGTTTGCGCGTTCTCCCTTTGTGGTGACCTTCAGGTCGGGTTGGCTTAAACTTATGCTGTGTACGGTTCATATCTATTATGGTACCGGCAACGTGGGGTTGAAGCGGAGAAACGAAGAGATCAAAAAGCTGACGGAGTTTCTCGCTCGCCGTGCAATGGCAGAACATGATTCAGATGCGGAGAATTTTTTCTTTCTGCTTGGTGATTTCAATATTATCGGCAAAAAACATGTTACCTGGCAATCACTGCACAGCAACGGTTTCAGGGTGCCTCAACAGCTTGCCGAAATTCCCGAGGGAAGCAATGTTGAGCGTGACAAGGCCAAGGAAGGCGCGGTCAAGGAAGGCGTCCACAGCATCCAGATCGGCATCCAGACCTGGGCGACCGACAACAACGACATCTATCCCGCCGCAGGCGACCTCGAGCCCGTGCTCAATCCGGA
>JAAXUM010000450.1 GCA_013336025.1 Chlorobiaceae bacterium | reverse complement strand
TCCCGCGTTAATGAGCCATAAATATAAAGATATTTCAATTTTGTGCAACCCCCCGTGTGATTTTTTTTATGGTTGCACAAAAGAGATAAGCGGTTGTATCAGAGAGGGATACTCTGCATTATTGTTTCCATATCCTTGTCACCTCTTCCGGAGAGGTTTACAACAAGAATGGCATCTTTCGGCATCTCTGGCGCTCTTTTTATGGCGTAGTGGACGGCATGGGCTGATTCAAGCGCGCAGATGATCCCTTCGGTTGATGCGAGCGTTTTAAGCGCCTCAAGTGCTTCATTGTCTGTAGTCGATGTATAGCTGACCAGACCTTTTCTTTGGAGATAACAGTGTTCAGGGCCTACTCCGGGATAATCGAGCCCGGCAGAAATGGAGTGCGCTTCAAGGATCTGGCCGTCTTCATCCTGCAGCAGTTTTGTCATGGCGCCGTGCAGCACGCCGGTTTTACCCATGGTGAGCGATGCTGCGTGACGTCCCTGAAGTCCTTCTCCTGCAGCTTCAACGCCAACCAGTTCAACACCGGGAACGTCCGGAAGAAATTCATGAAAGATTCCGATGGCATTGCTTCCGCCACCGACGCATGCCGTGATGACATCGGGGAGTCTTCCTGCCTGTTCGAGAATCTGTGTTCTGGTTTCACGGCCGATGACAGCCTGAAAATCTCTCACTATCATGGGATAGGGATGCATACCCACAACGGAGCCGATAATGTAAAAGGTCTCTTCAGGGTTGTTCATCCAGTCCCGTATCGCTTCGCTTGTTGCGTCCTTCAGGGTTTTTGAGCCTGAACTGACCGGTCTGACTTCAGCACCGAGCAGTTTCATTCGCGCAACATTCGGTGCCTGGCGACGGATGTCCTCTTCGCCCATATAGACAATACAGGAAATGCCGAACAGGGCGCAGACCGTAGCGGTGGCTACGCCGTGCTGGCCGGCTCCGGTTTCTGCGATGACGCGTTTTTTACCCATTCTTTCAGCAAGCAGTACCTGGCCGAGCGCATTATTGATTTTGTGTGCTCCTGTGTGGCAGAGGTCTTCACGTTTCAGGTAGATGCGTGCTCCCTGGAGCATTCCGCTCAATCTTTCGGCAAGGTAGAGCGGCGTAGGTCTTCCGACATAGTCACGCAGCAGCGTTGCAAGCCTTGTCTGAAAAACCGGGTCATTTTTTGCCCGGCTGTATTCCAGTTCAAGATCGGCCGCATTTTTTATAAGGGTTTCCGGGATAAACTTCCCGCCGAATTTACCGAAATGCCCTTTTGAATCAGGAGCTGAATAGTGAAACGGTACCATGAAATAATAAAAATGAGTAGAAGGTAATCGAGCAGTTGTTCTGCTTTTCTTTCGGGAACTCTATACCCTTGGAAAATCATCATCATACAGCAATAAAATAATAATATATTTTAACTTTTATCGGTTACCTGTGCACGAGAACATCATCATACTGGAGTGGAGCAAAACGGCGTGAAGTTTTCAAAACGAAAAATCTCTCTACTGGCGCTTTTTTGCGTTCTGTTACATATAGGTA
>JAAXUM010000026.1 GCA_013336025.1 Chlorobiaceae bacterium | reverse complement strand
TTTTCGAAGTTTTTCCGTTCTGCCTGAACTGCCCTTTATGAGCGGAAAACCGGCAGCTTCGGTGCTTGAACTTCTTGAAAAAAAGCTCCATACACCTGAAACCTCAAGTTGCGGCAGGTTGTTTGACGTTGTTGCAGCTCTTTCGGGGATATGCGACCGGATCACCTTTGAAGGCCAGGCGGCAATTGCGCTGATGCAGGCTGCTGGCGGCAGTATCGGTCGAGAGGGTTTTTCTTTTTCTTTTGAGGAAAATGCCGGAGGCCTCCGTATACTGATTGCTCCTCTTGTCCGGGAGATTGCCGATGCTGTGGCTGAAGGAATGTCTCAGGGTGAGGTCAGCAGGAGGTTCCATCGTGCGCTGGTTGATTGTTTTCTGGAAATCACCCGAAAAGCCTCAAAAAAGAGCGGCGTGAAAACAGTTGCCCTGAGCGGGGGCGTATTTCAGAATGCGCTGCTTTTTGAGACGCTTCTGCCGGAACTTGAGCGTGCCGGTTACCGGGTGCTCACGCAGAGAGATGTGCCGACAAACGACGGGGGCCTTTCTCTCGGTCAGGCTGTTATCGGGCGCAGGTTTCTCGAAGGCCGATATCGGGGAGTTCTTTAATTTTTCTCTGTTTCTGTTAAAAAAGTCCCGTAACCCCAAATGCCATATTAACTGCCTTTCAAAAAACCAACAAGCCAATGTGTCTTGCAATACCAGGAAAAGTGCTGGAACTCTTTGATGAAAACGGTCTGAAAATGGGTACGGTCGATGTGAACGGTACAACGACAAGAGCCTGTCTGGAATATGTTCCGGAGATTCAGGTTGGTCAGTACACTATTGTTCATGCCGGATTTGCCCTTAAAATCATTGACGAGGATGAGGCCGCAGAAAGTCTTAAGCTCTGGGAGGAACTGATTGAGAGCGGAGCTTTTGATGATCCGGATGATGAACTTCCATCCCCGGAAACAATATGACGGTGCTTTGGTTATGAAGTTTATTGACGAGTACCGCGATCCGAAACTTGCCCTTGCCATTCTTGAAGAGATCAGGAGAAAAACGACAAGAGCATGGACTATCATGGAGATATGCGGCGGGCAGACCCATTCCATCATACGCAATGGTATTGATCAGCTTTTGCCTGATGCCATAACGCTGGTGCATGGTCCGGGGTGTCCGGTTTGCGTTACGCCTCTTGAAACCATCGAGAGGGCTTTGCTTCTTGCCGGTATGCCCGGGGTGATTTTTGCAAGCTTTGGAGACATGCTGAGGGTTCCCGGCAGTTCAAAAGATCTGTTTTGCGTGCGCAGTGAGGGTGGCGATGTGCGTTTTGTGTTTTCTCCGCTTGATGCCCTGCAGATTGCTCGTGATAATCCCCATAAAGAGGTGGTGTTTCTTGCCGTTGGTTTTGAAACAACAGCGCCTGCAAATGCTATGGCGGTTTATCAGGCAAAGCGGGAACGTATCGGAAATTTCAGTCTGCTGGTAAGCCAGGTTCTCGTTCCTCCTGCAATGAGAGCGATTCTCTCTTCTCCCGGCAATAAGGTGGAGGGTTTTCTTGCAGCAGGACATGTGTGTGCGGTTATGGGGTATGAGGAGTATGAACCGGTTGCAAAAGAGTATCATGTCCCTGTTGTTCCGACCGGGTTTGAACCGGTTGATCTTCTTGCCGGAATACTGAAGACCGTTGAGCTGCTTGAAGATGACAGAGCGGAAGTTTTCAATCGCTACGGACGGGTGGTGAGTCGTGAGGGGAATCTTGCCGCAAGGAGGATTGTGGATTCGGTATTTATGGTCAGTGATCGTCAGTGGCGTGGGATCGGTTTAATTCCCGGAAGCGGGCTTGTCCTTCGAGAAGAGTATGCTGCCTGGGATGCCGAAAAAAAATTCGATCTTGCGCATATCACTGTCAGTGAATCGCCGCTCTGCATGAGCGGCAGCGTATTGCAGGGAGTGCTGAAACCGGATGCCTGTCCTGCATTTGGACGCGAGTGCAATCCGCAGCACCCTCTCGGGGCGACTATGGTTTCTTCGGAAGGTGCTTGTGCCGCATACTATAACTACCATCGTAACCCATTTTAGTTATGACGATTGAATTGAGCTGTCCTGTTCCGATCAGCAATCATGAGACTGTCCAGATGGCCCATGGCGCGGGAGGAAGGCTTTCGCAGGATCTCATGCGAAGAATCTTTATGCCGCATCTCCATAACATTTTTCTTGATCTTCTTGACGATCAGGCGAAACTTGAGCTCCCTCACGGGAGAGTCGCATTTACAACAGATACCTATGTTGTCAGTCCGATTTTTTTTCCCGGAGGAACGATCGGAGAACTGGCCGTTAACGGAACGGTGAACGATCTGGCAGCAGGTGGTGCCATACCGAAGTATCTCAGCGCAGGATTTGTGCTTGAGGAGGGGTTCTCTCTTCCTGAACTTGACAGGGTAGTACAGAGTATGGCCGAGGCCGCACGAAAGGCGGGTGTGCAGATTGTGACCGGTGATACCAAGGTTGTTGAGAAAGGGCAGTGCGATAAAGTTTTTATCAATACGTCCGGTATCGGTATTGTGCGTGAAGGAGTTGCCGTTTCATGCCGTAATCTTCAGCCGGGTGACGCCGTCATTCTTTCGGGAAGCGTTGGTGATCATGGTATGGCAATCATGACCTCAAGAGAGGGGCTCTCTTTTCAGTCGAGGATATCAAGTGATTGTGCCGCACTTAACGGCATGATTGCCGACATGCTTGATGCCGTTCCCTCCATCCATGCCATGCGTGATCCTACCAGGGGCGGTGTTGCGGCCACCCTCAATGAGCTCGCTCTTTCTTCATCGGTTGGCATTGCCATAGATGAAACGGCTATTCCCGTTCGTCCTGATGTTCGAGGAGCCTGTGAACTGCTCGGTATCGATCCGATGCATGTGGCAAATGAGGGAAAACTTGTTGTTGTCGTGCCGGCAAGTGATGCTGAAAGGGTTCTTGAGGTCATGCACCTATCTGAACACGGAAGGGGTGCTGTCAGGATAGGCATGGTTGTCTGTGATCACCCGGGAATGGTTATCATGCGCACGGCATTAGGCACCAGAAGGATCGTTGATCTTCCTCTTGGCGAGCAGCTTCCACGGATCTGCTGATGCGTTGAGCACCTCTCTGTACGTTATCCGCAGGGGAGTATCAGGGAGGTGCCGAAGCCCGGTTATATATTCAATGCCCGTTTTTCAAGAGCAAGTGCTGCTTCACGCATGACCTCCGACAGACTTGGATGAGGGTGGCATGTTCGTGCGATGTCTTCGGCCGCTGCTCTGAACTCCAAAGCAAGAGCAGCTTCAGCGATCAGTTCAGAGGCATTTGCTCCGAGAATATGCACACCGAGGATTTCATCGGTTTTTGCGTCGGCAAGCATTTTTATAAATCCTTCAGCATCCCCGAGGCCAAGCGCCCGACCGTTGGCTGCAAAGGGAAACTGGCCTGTTTTATAGTCACGCCCCTCCGCTCTGAGCTGCTGTTCGGTTTTTCCTGCCCAGGCAATTTCCGGGGTTGTGTAGATAACCCATGGCATGCTGTTATAGTCAAGGTGAGGGTTCTGACCGGCAATGAGTTCTCCGACCATGACGCCTTCATCTTCAGCCTTATGCGCCAGCATAGGGCCACGCACGACATCTCCGATAGCATAAACACCTGCCGCAACAGTTGCGCAATGGTCGTTTACGGGAATAAACCCTCGTTCATCGATTTGCAGTCCGATGGCTTCAAGGTTCAGTTTTTCGGTGTTCGGTATCCGGCCAACAGAAACAATCAACTTGTCGCATTCAAGCACATGCTCGGATCCCTGATCGTCGGTATAGGCAACACTTACTCCGTTTTCTGTTGTTTTTGCCTGCCCTATCCTGACTCCGAGCTTGATTTGCAGGCCCTGTTTTAAAAACAGTTTGGATGCTTCTCGTGAAACGCTCTCATCACAGGCGCTGAGGAACGATGGCATCACCTCAAGCACGGTCACTTCCGCACCGAGCCTGCGCCATACCGAACCCACTTCCAGCCCGATGACCCCTGCACCGATGACCCCCAGTTTTTTAGGAGCTTCGGTGAATTTCATAGCACCTTCGTTATCGCAAATCGTCATGTTATCTACTGCGATATTGGGAATATGACGGGCCTTGGAACCGGTAGCGATAATGACATTATGGGCAATAATCTCCTCTTCACCCTCTTTTCCTCTGATGATTATCCGGTACCCGGCATCAGTTTTTCCTGCAAAAGAGCCCTGTCCCTTGAGGAGGGTTATTTTGTTTTTTCGGAAGAGAAACTTTATTCCGCTGGTCATTTTTGTGACAATTGCGGCCTTTCGCTGCTGCATTCGGGCGACGTCAATCTTCACCTCGCCAACACTGATACCATGCTCTTCGAGGTGATGGGAAACTTTTTCAAAAACTTCTGATGATGCCACCAGTGCTTTCAGAGGAATACATCCGGCGTTCAGGCAAGTGCCTCCAAGACGGGTTTCGCCATCAGGATCGTCATAAGTATTGAATTCACAGCATGCAACTGAAAAACCAAGCTGTGCGGATCGGATAGCTGCGATATATCCGCCGGGGCCAGCTCCGATCACAAGAACGTCAAATTGTTTGTTCATGATTGTTTTTCTCTCTTAAAGATCAAGTAACAGTCGCGCAGGTTCTTCCAGCGCATCTTTCATTGCAACAAGGCCAAGCACAGCTTCACGGCCGTCAATGATTCTGTGGTCGTATGACAGTGCAAGATAGTTCATCGGGCGAATAACAATCTGGCCGTTTTCAACGACAGGTCTCTCCTTCGTGGCGTGTACGCCGAGAATTGCCGATTGCGGAGGGTTGATGATCGGTGTTGACAGCATTGATCCGAAAACGCCCCCGTTGGATATTGAAAATGTACCGCCAGTCAGCTCTTCGAATGACAGGGTGCCGAGTTGAGCCTTGGTGGAGTAATCGAAAATGGTTCGTTCGATTTCAGCAATGTTCATCTGATCGGCATTCCGCAGGATCGGAACAACAAGGCCGCGCGGAGAGCTGACGGCGATGCCTATATCAAAATATCCATGGTAAATAATCTCTTTTCCTTCAACCGATGCGTTTAGCACGGGGTATTTTCGAAGTGCATGCACGGCAGCCTTAACGAAAAAGGACATGAACCCGAGTTTGACGCCATGTTCTTTTTCAAAGGTTTCCTTATAGCGGTTACGCAGGTTGATGACAGCCTGCATGTTGACTTCATTGAACGTTGTGAGAATGGCGTTGGTTGCCTGCGACATCAGCAGCCGTTCTGCAATTCGTGCCCGAAGCCGGGTCATCGGTACTCGCTGTTCCGGCCGGTCGGTAATAAAAGGAGTTTCGCGGTGAGCCTCAATCGGCTTCACTGACGGGGGTTGCTGCGAGGTCGGGGTTCGCGGTTCCGCACCTTCAGCAATTGCCTGCAGAACGTCACCCTTGGTGATTCTGCCGCTTTTTCCGGTGCCTGCTATCTGTGTTGCTTCAAGGCCTTTTTCAGCCATAAGTTTTGCGGCTGAAGGCATGGCTAACGCGGGTTCGATCTGATTTGTGTTCGAACGGGACAGGGGTGCCTTTTCTGCCGGTTCCTCTGTTTTGTCAGTGGAGGAGGACGGAGCGACTTTGCCCTCGCTGTCAATTCGTGCAAGAACCTGTCCGGGAACAATGGTTCCGCCGTCGCCAACAAGAATTTCAGACAAAATACCTGATGACGGGGAAGGCACATCGAACACTACTTTGTCGGTTTCGACTTCAAAAAGAATTTCATCTTCAGCTACATCTTCTCCAGGCTGTTTTTTCCAGTTCAGCAAAGTTGCATCAGCAACGGATTCCGACAACTGGGATATGGTTACATCAATGATTGCCATTGGTGGTTGTTATTTTGTGAAAAAAAGGCTGAACTTTCCGAACGCCTCGTCGAGAAGCGCTTTCTGCTGTATGGAATGCATTGCCATATAACCGCATGCTGTTGAGGCGGATGCGGGACGACCGGCATAGCCGAACTGCTGGCCCTGACTCATGGCTTTCATGATATAGTGCTGCAGAAAGCGCCAGAACCCCTGATTTTTGGGCTCATCCTGACACCAGACAATTTCCCTGAGTATTGGATAACGTCCAAGTTCAGCGCTGAAAGCTTCAACCTGGAACGGGTACAACTGTTCGATACGGATAATGGCAACATGTTCCATCATGTTTTCTTTTCGACGGTTGACAAGATCATAGTATATCTTGCCGGAACAGGCAATAACTCGCTCTACTCTCTCCTGATCAACAGATGTATCGCTTATGATGTTCTGAAAATTGCCTTTTGACAGATCGTCCAGGGACGAAATGGCTTCCTTGTTTCGCAGCAGGGATTTAGGTGTCAGTATGATCAATGGTTTATGGATCATACTTGTTGTCTGGCGTCGCAGAAGATGAAAGATCTGTGCGGGTGAGGTTGGCTGGCAAACCTGGATGTTGTTTTCTGCACAAAGTTGCAGAAAGCGCTCAGGTCGGGCTGAAGAGTGTTCCGGGCCCTGCCCTTCGTAGCCGTGAGGCAGCATGAGGGTAAGGCCGGATGCCAGTCCCCATTTGACCTCTCCGGAGGTGATAAACTGATCGATCAGTACCTGTGCTCCATTCGCAAAGTCTCCAAACTGTGCTTCCCAGATGACAAGGGTATCGGGAGCCGAGATGGAGTAGCCGTACTCAAAACCAAGCACAGCCTCTTCCGAGAGTACCGAGTCGATAACGGTGAAAGCAGCCTGTTTGCTGGTGATGTTCTGGAGAGGGATGTAGGTACCTGAATCCCATTTTTCACGATTCTGGTCGTGAAGTACCGAATGACGGTGTGAAAAGGTGCCACGACCGCTGTCCTGTCCGGTAATACGTATGGGATAGCCTCCGGCAACCAGTGAGGCAAAAGCCAGATGCTCTCCCATTCCCCAGTCGAGAGGCTGTTCACCCCGGCCCATTCTGGTCCGGTCGTTTATTACCTTTTCCACCAGAGGGTGGAGCTTGAAGCTTTCGGGGATGGTGGTAATTCTGTCAGCAAGTCGTTTCAGTTCGGCAAGGGGAACGCTGGTATTCGACAGCTCATTGCGCATTGTCGGTGGTTCGGCCGTGAAGATCGTTTTGTTGACCAGTACCGGATTTGCTGAATATTTTCCGGCGTCAAGTTCTTTTCTGAACTGTTTGCTGAGGTTTTCAGCATAGTTCTGATCGATCACACTCCTGGATTCCAGTTTGTCAGCATAAAGTTTCCGTGTACCCGGATGCCTCTGGATTTTATTGTACATCAACGGCTGGGTCATCGCGGGCGTATCCTGTTCATTATGGCCGAGCTTGCGAAAACAGATGATATCGATAACAACATCATTTCGGAAAGTCTGTCGATAGTCAAGAGCCATCTGTGTGGCGAGTACGACCGCTTCAGGGTCATCACCGTTGACATGAAGAACCGGTGCCTCGATCATTTTTACGACATCGGTACAGTAGGTGGTCGAGCGGGTATCCCGAGGGTCGGATGTGGTAAACCCGATCTGGTTATTGATGACGATATGCACCGTTCCGCCAGTACCATATCCCCTTGTCAGCGCGAGGTTCAGGGTTTCCATCACTACGCCCTGTCCTGCAAATGCAGCATCGCCGTGAACAAGAACAGGAAGTACCTGAGATCCATCCCTGTCGCCTCTGTGAATCTGTCGGGCCTTGACTGACCCTTCAACGACCGGGTTAACGATTTCAAGATGTGACGGATTGAATGCAAGAGAGATATTTACCGGCCCTCCGGGGGTGGCAATGTCGCTGGTAAATCCCTGGTGATACTTTACATCGCCGGCAGGAAGGTCGCCGGGATGCCGGCCTTCAAATTCAGCAAAAAGGTCAAGTGGATTTTTGCCCATGATGTTGACCAGAACGTTCAATCTTCCGCGATGCGCCATGCCGATGACAATTTCCTGTACCCCGGCCTTGCCGGCCCGCTGCACCAGTTCATCCATTGCCGGAATAAAGCTGTCGCCGCCTTCAAGGGAAAATCGCTTCTGACCGATAAATCGGGTGTGCAGATATCGTTCAAATCCTTCAGCAGCAGTAAGGCGTTCGAGGATGTGCTTTTTTTTCTCGAGGCTGAAATCAGGTGTTGAACGGATTGTTTCAAACCTGGCCTGCCACCACCGTTTTTTTGTCTGGTCGGTAATGTACATGAATTCGATGCCGAGCGTGCCGCAATAGGTTGTGCGCAGATATTGCAGCAGTTCCCGCAATGGCATGGTTTCGCTGCCGAAATAGGTATTGCTTGTATTAAAAACAATATCCAGATCGGTATCCGAGAAACCGTAAAATGAGGGTTCAAGATCCGGTAGTTCAGGACGTTCCTGACGTTTCAGGGGATCAAGATCAGCCCAGCGTGAACCGATATTGCGGTACGCCGCAATCAGCTTCTGAACTGATACCCGCTTTCTTCCAAGTTCGGCGTCAGGGCTGGCGACGACCCTGCAGATCGGTCCCAGTCGGGCTCTCTCGGCAAATGATGCCTGCACAGGAGAGTGTGCGATATCCGGGGTATCTGTGCCGTTTGATGCCGGCAGGTGCTGCATGGCATCAAAATATGTCCGCCATTGATCAGCAACCGAGGAGGGATTGTCAAGATAGTCTTCGTAAAGATTTTCGATATATGGAGCATTACCTCCGAAAAGACAGGCGTTGTTTTCGAATTGCTTTTTCATGGCCTTGAGAGCGTTTCTTCAAAAGGATTTAGCCGGTATGTTTCTGCCGGAAAGATGCTTGACCGGAGAGAAAACTGATGGCGGCCAGGGTGAAGGTTCGTGTTACCCGTGATTTTTCCATTATCTGTTCGTGACGGTTCGGAAGAGCTCATATGGTTCATGAAGTATAAAACAAAACAAGGGTTAATGTAAAGCATTTCGACATAATAAATAATAACGATCGTTAATTGCCCCGATACTCTGTTTTCTCTGGATACAGCGTATCAGGTTAACATCAATGCGTATAGTCGGTATGACTATTATTTCTGGTTCATACAAAAAAAAGTCCCGGTATGCTTGATTATTTGTATGAATTATATATTTTCATCTATATGAATTGTATGTAATGAAAAACGGACAGAAGTTTGACGCCGGTTTTTTTATTTCACTTACACTTGTGGAAAGGAGATGCAGGATGTTTGAAACTACAACAATTATTCTCGTTGTGCTCTTGATTTTTGGTCTTGTGACTTCATATACCTTATGAGGGCGCACTCCTGTTTTGTTCTGCTTTTCGGAGATTGGTTCATTTCAGCCGGACTTTATTTATGCCGATACCTGCATGAACATAAACATCATTCGTGACAGCGCAGCTCTTCATGATATCAATAATGCGCTGATTACCTCAAAGCCGTTGCGCTGATTTTTTCTCTATCCTGTCCGCTTTTACCTTTCATTATTTGTGTTGATTGCAGATGCTTCAGGAGCATGACTCACAAGGTGGTGCTTATGGCTCTCACTGCCTGATTTCCGGCGGGAGGTCATGGGGTTTGTATGTCATTCCGTATTCGGTGTCTGCAAAGATTAATATCAGGATGTACTGCCCCGTGGGTAGTGCAGCAGCAAAAAAACAACGGTGTCAAGGTTTTCCGCAGAGCGGGCAGTGGGGGTCTCGCTGAACGGGAATTTTTCGAAACTCCATGGAAAGTGCATGGTAGCTCATGAGTGTATTGTAGAGGGGTGTGCCGATGGAGAGCAGGACTTTTATGGCTTCAGTAGCCTGTATGGACCCAATGACACCCGGCAGGGCACCAAGAGGACCTGCCGGGACTCCTCCCGAAAGGATTCCGTTTTCATGAAATATGCATCTGAAGCAGGTTGATTTTCCAGGCCTGACGGTCAAGGTGTGTCCGTAGAATTCATTGATGCCTGCATGAGAGTATGATGTGGATGTATGGTGACATGCTCTTGCTATCAGAAATTTTGAATCGAAATCATCGGTAGCATCAAGAACAAAGTCATATCCATCAAGAATATCCGGTGCGTTTTCATTGGTGAGTCGAAATGGGTAGAGTTCACATTTGATGTCCGGATTAAGGGCAAGAAGTCTTGTTTCCGCGGAGTGGACTTTCAGTTGTCCGATTGATGCTGTGGTATGAAGAATCTGACGTTGCAGATTGCTTGCGTTTACGGTATCTCCATCAATAAGCCCGATTGTACCGACTCCTGCTGCTGCAAGAAAAAATGCGGCAGGTGATCCAAGTCCTCCTGCGCCAACCACAAGGACCTTTGATCGAAGCAGCTTTTTTTGTCCTTTTTCGCCTATTTCCGGAAGAGACAGATGACGCGAATAACGCTCTTTTTGATTTTCATTCAAAATCATGCAGATGCAGGAGATGAAGGACCGTTATAAACAGGTTCCCAGTTTTTGAAAACCGGTTCGATGTTTTGTTTTTGCAGAGCATTGCAGAACTCTTTTGCGCTGCGGTTGTCAAAAACATCAAATTGGCCTTTTTCATTGCCGGAAGGATCATGGTAGCCGCCGACTGTGGTTCGGCTTTCAATGCTCATTCTGGTGATTCCCAGTCCGGCCATTCCGTCCCGAAATGCAGGGCTTTCACGGGTTGACAGTACCAGTTCCATGTCAGGCAGAGCAATGCGGAATGCAAAGATCATCCGGGCAAGAAAGTGATCGTCAATGGAAAACGGAGGGGTGTAACCACCT
>JAAXUM010000223.1 GCA_013336025.1 Chlorobiaceae bacterium | reverse complement strand
TGTGTACCGTTTTTATCGGACGCAGGGATGTATGCAGCGTTTTGTCCGCTTCAGGAGGATGCGGACTGCTGTTTTGATGCGTGACGTTTTGCAATAAGGAACCCCGACAGGTAGATCAGGATGAAGCCGGGAATGACCACGCTGAAAAACAGGATCTCATGCTGCGGAGTTTTCAGTTGCCCTGATGTCCATACCATCCAGACAAACAGCGCCCATAACGGTCCAACAACCAGAAAGGTGATGTTCCAGAGTTTTGTGAAGCTTTGGTTCATGATGCAGTGCAATATTGGGTGTTTTGATCAAATCGGATTCGCTCAGGCTTCGGCCTGCAGTTTCAGCTTACGTTCGTGATTCTTCTCGAGCCAGATTCTTACCAGGTACTGCACGGCGTTGATGATATAGCTCGAATAGGCTACTGTTGCCCAGATCACCAGAGTGCTGTCGGGATAACCCTTCCAGGCGAGCACGAAGTACAGGAAATGAAAGAATGTAGCAATAGAGCTGCCTACATCTTCCCAGAAAAACTCTTTAGAAAAGACCCACTTGCCGAAAAGATCCTTTTCGAAGAACATGCCGGTGATGAAAAGTATGACAAAAAAGAGCGTCTTGAAAAGAATGGCGACGCTGATCCAGTAAAAGTCGATGGAGGCGGGATTGCTTGCATACAGCATGTTCAGACCGATACCGGTCAGAAAGATGACGAACTGTACCGGTGCCAGCAGGATCTGGATCTCGGTCCATACGGATGCATTGCGTTTCGCAAGCTGTTCAGGCGTGTAACGTGGCATGATAGTTTTGTCTTAAAACTGAAGTGAATAAAGTATCATAAAACCGCCAGCCATTATTCCTTTTTGTAATGAAATTTCATGAGGGGACATCTTTTTATTGTCGGCAATAACGCAGCAATCCGGTTTCGGAACAAATAAACAGATGTGCCCGTGCATATCGTCTTTTGAATACGGCCATGCGTTGTATTCAATTTTGTTTCATTACAACAATTTACAAAGAAATGGCATGAAAGAGCAGCTGATATCAGCTTGAAGAAAATAACACTTCTCAGTTAATTCTTTGCCTTCCTGAGCCCCTCTAAATTCGTTTGTTTCCTGAAATCCGGATAAAAAATTCAACAAGCGGTTGGATGACAATCAATCCCTTGCAAGAAGATGAACAGACGAGAATGGACTGCCGAACAGACAATCGATATCCTGCCGGAAGCAGAACACGCAGGAATCACCGAGACACTTCAGAAGCACAGTGAATACCGCAATATCTTATCCTGATGGAAGGAAGAATATTCCGTTGGAGGGTTCGATACCCTGACAAAACAATCATTCCAGGATTGATCCACAGCTGAAGAGTACCTTTCGGATGAAGTACAAGCCTCCCGGTGCTTGAGCTGGCTGTCGAGGTGATTATTTCAGGAGAAGGAAGTCCGGCAGCTTCCTTGAGAGGGTGAATGCGGGGCGAAGTCAGGACACCAGAGCAATAAAATCTTTCTTTGTGTTGCAAAAGGCTCTCTCAAAGAGCTGCTTGATTTACCCGGCTTTCTTTTGCGGTACGTTTACAACAGGGCCATTGGTTTTTTGCATTCTATTGGCCTGATATGGGTTTCAGTACCAGTTTTTCTGGTTTTCTATACGGCAGAGGTTTCATCGCAGCCCCTCTTTTTTTTACCATGGTTTGTTGGCAGCGGTATCTTTACATAATGAGTAAACCTCTGGGCAGTACGAATGTCGTTTGATTTTGCATGCAATACAGGGCAAACTGCCATTCCGCAGCTCACCACTATCGTCGCTGCTCTGAAGTTCGTTCTGATCATTGCCGATCTCGCGGGCTATCCGCTCCTGATCCTGTTTCAGAAGTTTCTTTGCCGGTTCAATTTGTCGTGAAGAGTGGCGTTCTTCCCTGATGGGTCGGTACTTCAAAACAGGCTGACGGGAGAGATATGGGGATGCGACTCTGTACTTTACGGCGTTACATCCGAAGCAACTTTCATCTGCACTATTCTGGTGGGATTTGAAACAGCTCCGTTGTTGTTCTGCGAACCGGCATTGATTTTGTCGACAAATTCCATTCCGGATACTACATGGCCCCAAACCGTATATTTTCCATCGAGGAATGGGGCTGGTGAGAAGCAGATGAAAAACTGGCTGTCGGCACTGTTGGGGTCGGAGGTGCGCGCCATGGAGACGGTGCCCCTGATATGCTGTTCGTTCGAAAATTCAGATTGAAGCTGTTGACCGGAACCCCCGGTACCGTCTCCGAGCGGATCGCCGGTCTGGGCCATAAATCCCGGTATAACACGGTGGAAGGAAAGGCCGTCATAAAAACCTTTGCGGGTCAACTCTTTTATGCGAAACACGTGGCGGGGGGCGACATCTGGCAGCAACCGGATGACGACCCTGCCTGATGGAAGGTCGAGATAGATTGTGTTTTCAGAATCGGGTACCGGGGCGGCAGAAGCGCAGAAGGGAAGCAAGGCGGTCAAAAGTCCTGAAATGAGGAGAAGAATTCGAAATGGTTTGTTCAGCATGGGGGTCTGGTTACATGTGGATGATGATATGCCTGCATTATAACAAGAATGAAAAGAGGCGCAAAGGGAAACTCTTTCCTTTTCATTCGGGAGTGGAAAGATCCATGCAGCTATACCGTAACAGGCTGACTGATGGCGTTGAAAGGAGCGGATGTGCATGAATACCGGCGCTCAGCGCAACATCCGGTTCAGGCACTTAATCTGTCAACCCTTATTCAGATAAGCGATACTTTTTTTTCTGAGAT
Organism: Chlorobiaceae bacterium; assembly: GCA_013336025.1. Taxonomy (GTDB): domain Bacteria; phylum Bacteroidota; class Chlorobiia; order Chlorobiales; family Chlorobiaceae; genus Chlorobium. The sequence continues at coordinate 1,107 of JAAXUM010000223.1, read as the reverse complement.
ATTGTATGTTACGGTACAATATTGTGAGGAATCCTTTTGGTTCATCTATGAAAATTGTTCTGAATTTATGCATTCAACGATCGTTATCAGAGACGAAACGCCTGACGATGCCGGAGCGATAAGAGCGTTGACCATCGCTGCGTTTGAGCCGGTGGTCATCAGTCAGCATACCGAGCAGTACATTATCGAGGCGCTCCGCGCTGCCGGAGCCCTTACGGTTTCCCTTGTTGCGGAATTCGATGGCCAGGTGGTCGGCCATTGTGCAATTTCTCCCCTGACCATTTCGGACGGTACCCGTGACTGGTTCGGTCTCGGACCGGTATCGGTGCTGCCGGCATACCAGAGGCAGGGTATCGGCAAGGCGCTGATATTCGAAGGACTTGCGAGATTGAAAGGGATGGATGCCAAAGGGTGCTGCCTCGTGGGGCATCCGGATTATTATACGAAATTCGGCTTCATGAACCCGGAGGAGCTGATGCATGAAGGTGTACCGAAGGAGGTGTTTTTTGCTCTCTCATTCGTTGGCATGATGCCGAATGGCAATGTTACGTTCCATTCGGCATTCAGCGCGAAGGAAGCACTGGCGGAAGGTTGATTACGGCTTCTGTCTGCTTTTTGCCGGTCGTTCGTATTTGAAAATGCATACCGGGCTGCCGAGGGCCTGACGACTCAGGATTTCCCCTTTCATTTCAGGGAATGCCCTGTGCGAGGCTTCCATATCCAGCTCGCAGATTACATGGCAGGGTATATCGAACCCGAATTCCCTGCATACTTCCAGGTAGGGACAGACCTTCTGGATTTCGAGGGCTGCGTCAATGCCACCGTTCGAGATATCCATGGCCACCATATCCATGCCGATCGCATTGAAAATGGGTATGGACTGCCTGAACCCTTCGATGAGGGTGGGTAGTGCAAGAAGCGGGCCCATACGTTGTTTCTGCAGCTCGGGGAACCCTTCCAGCATGCTCTCCCAGGCTTTTTCCTCTCCGTTTTCAGCAAGGAGTTTCCTGTACTTCGAAAACTTTTTTCTGGCAGCTTCAAGTAACTCTGATTCGGCGTTCTGCATGGCGTTGTTTTCCGATTACATCCGTTGTTTTGGTTTATAGC
>JAAXUM010000222.1 GCA_013336025.1 Chlorobiaceae bacterium | reverse complement strand
TGCATGCTGACCGTTTCACTGGTGACTTTCAGGACGATAACGCTTCGGACAGAGGGGGTATTGACGATGGCTTCGTCAACAATTTTTTTCAGATTGATTGTGCTTCCCCGGCGTCTGGTTCCGTCGCAGCAGATCACCATCTTTGCTCTTGAATCGTTGACTCTCTCGGTGATGGCGTGTGCTGAAAATCCTGCAAAAATAACGTTATGAACAGCACCGACTCTTGCACATGCAAGAACAGCAATAACAAGCTCAGGGACCATTCCCATATAAATAGCAACCCGGTCACCAGGTTTGATGCCTGCAATTTTAAGGACATTGGCAAATTTGCTTACCTGCCGGTGCAGTTCACCATAAGTGAGTACCCGCTGATCGCCCTCTTCACCTTCCCAGAGAATTGCTGCCTTGTTTTTTCTCCAGCTGTTCATGTGGACATCAACGGCATTATAGCAGATATTGGTTTTGCCACCGTTAAACCACTTGGCATAAGGTGTTTTCCATTCCAGCACACTGTCCCATTTTTTGAACCAGTGGAACTGCTCAGCCAAACCGCCCCAGTAGGATTCCGGATCTTCGGCCGCCGCTGCATACAGTTTCTCATATGCTTCCATTGAGGAGACATGAGCACTGCTGGAGAATTCCACCGGAGGAGGAAACTTGCGCTTTTCAGACATAACGGAACGGATTGATTCCTCGACTGAAGAGGGTGAGGCTGTTGGTTGGTTGCTGGATGTTTTTTCGTCGGTAGCCATTGATCACTGGTGTTTGTGTTGACAAAATACATCCTCCCGTAACCGGAAGGTTAGTGTGTTGATAGAAAAGATGATAGAGGGACATGAACAAGCCGAAAAGGCAGTCGATAATTGTAACCTTCATTTTACATAAAATAAATGGAGATTTCAATAATCGTTACACGGCGTCGGCTCGATTTCAACTGTTTGCAATTGATTATTTTACTGAGAAATTAACGAGTTTGTCCTTGATGACAATTTCCTTCACAATGGTTTTTCCTTCAATAAATTTTATGACTGAATCAAGGTGTTTTGCCATGTCAACAAGGGACTCGTCAGGACTTTTTGCCGGAGCAGCAAACGTGCCCCTGAGTTTTCCGTTGACCTGAACGGCTATGGTCACAACCGGGTCTTCAGCAAGTGCAGGATCAAATACCGGAAACGGTTCCGCACTGATCAAAGTCGTGTGGCCGATTGCCTGCCAGAGTTCTTCTGTGATATGTGGAGCATATGGTGCAAGCAGGAGCAGCAGGTTTTCGATGGCGTTTTTCTGACGGCACCCGCTTTTGTGCAGATCATTGACAAATACCATCATTTCAGAAATTGCGGTATTGAACTTGAGATGATCAGTGTCTTCAGTGACTTTCTTGATGGCTTTATGCATTCTGCGCTGCAGTAATTCATGCAACGGGCTTTCATCAAGTACAGTCGCCGTATCTTTTTGGTCAGGATTTTCGGAATTCGGATAAACAAGTCTCCAGACCTTGCCGAGAAAACGGCTTATACCTTCTATGCCGTTGGTATTCCAGGGTTTAACCTGTTCAAGAGGGCCGAGAAACATCTCATAGAGCCTGACCGCATCTGCACCATAGTCTCTGAGCACCTGGTCTGCGGGGATGACATTGCCACGTGATTTCGACATTTTTTCATTGTCTTCGCCAAGGATCATGCCCTGATTGAAGAGCTTTTTAAATGGTTCTCTGGTGCTTACGACACCGAGATCGAACAGTACCTTGTGCCAGAATCGTGCATAGAGCAGATGCAGAACGGCATGTTCCGCACCACCGATATAGAGATCGACATTCATCCAGTACTTTTCTTTTTCCGGATCGATAAGCTGCGTATTGTTTTCCGGATCGATAAAGCGAAGGTAGTACCAGCAGCTTCCGGCCCATTGGGGCATGGTGTTGGTCTCCCTTCTGAATGATCCGAATTCATCCTCACCATACAGCCAGTCATGCATGGTTGCCAGCGGTGACTCACCTGTTTCCGATGGCTGATAGGCTTCAACTTCAGGAAGCCTGAGTGGCAGAGTGCTTTCGGTCCGGATAGATCCATCTTCGTAATGTTTGACTGGAATGGGTTCTCCCCAGTAACGCTGCCGGCTGAATATCCAGTCTCGAAGTTTGTAGGTGACTTTGCGTTCGCCAAGCCCTTTTGATTCAAGCCAGTGGGCCATAACCTGAAAAGCTTCGCTGAAATGCAGTCCGTCAATCGTGATTTCGGCGTTCGACGAATTGACTGAAACGCTCTCCTTTCCTTCAAAAGCACTCTCTTCAACACCGGAGGGACTTTTGATGACCTCAATGATTGGTAAACCGAATTTTTTTGCAAATTCCCAGTCTCTGCTGTCGTGACCCGGCACTGACATGATGGCTCCAGTTCCATAGCTGGTAAGGACAAAGTCGGAGATCCATACAGGAAGAGGGTCACCTGTTGCAGGGTTGATAGCATAAGATCCGGTAAAAACGCCGGTTTTATCTTTCTGCAGCCCTGTCCGTTCCAGTTCGGATTTCAGCCTGGCCTCTTTGATGTATTGTGTTACCGCAACGAGCTGTTGAGCCGAAGCGAGTTTCAATGCAAGGGGGTGTTCAGGAGAAATCACAAGGAAGGTTGCACCGAAAAGGGTGTCTGGTCTGGTTGTGTATACCCTGAGTTTACGGTTGTGACAGCGAAGTTCGAAATCAATTTCCATACCCTCTGAACGTCCGATCCAGTTGCGCTGCATCTGTTTGACATTTTCAGGCCAGTCGAGTTCGTCAAGGTCTTCGAGGAGCCTTTCGGCATAGGCGGTAATTTTCAGTACCCACTGGCGGAGTGGCTTACGAATTACCGTGTAACCCTCTTTCACTTTTTCCTCGACCTCTTCGTTTGCCAGAACGGTTTTGAGTTCTTCACACCAGTTGATGTCTACCTCTGAAAGATAGGCAAGACCCATTTCATACAGTTTGATAAAGATCCATTGTGTCCATCTGAAATAATCCGGGTTGGTCGTATTGATTTCTCGTGACCATTCATAGGAAAAGCCCATTGCCTGGAGTGTTTCCCTGAAACTGCCGATATTTTTTTCAGTAGTGTTTTTTGGATGCGTTCCGGTTTTGATGGCAAACTGTTCTGCCGGAAGTCCGAAGGCATCCCATCCCATCGGGTGCAGAACATTATATCCGCAACTGCGTTTATATCTGGCTACGATGTCGGTGGCCGTATACCCTTCAAGGTGCCCGACATGAAGTCCTGATCCGCTTGGATAAGGGAACATGTCAAGGACATAATATTTTGGTTTATCAGTGCTTTCGCCTGAAGAAAAGGAGTTGTTTTTCAGCCAGAAAGACTGCCATTTTTTTTCAATGGTTGAAAAATCGTAGCGCATATGCTCTTGATGTCGTGCGTTTTTTTATAATAATATGCAGTGTCTCGAAAGGCATTACCTTTTTTTTATGAAAGAACAAGCTGAAAAAAAAGCAGTGCAGGATTTCCTGCACTGCTTTTTTTTGATTTTCCGGTCAGTTCCCTTCTGTTCCGGCCTTGTTCTCGTCTGATTTTTCCGGTTCTGATTCAACAGCTTTTATGGAGAGCGCAAAGCGGTTTTTTCCGGTACGCGGATCTTTACGGATGTCAACGAGTTTGACTTTGACTCTGTCGCCCACTTTAAGGTGATCGCTGACCTTTGTAACCCGCTCTTTTGATATTTCCGAAATGTGCACCAGTCCGTCGGTTTTAGGCAGAAACTCAACAAACGCACCGAGTTCATCGCGAATGTCGCGAACCTTGCCAAGATAGGTGTTGCCGATTTCCGGTTTCGAGATGAGCGTTTTGATGGTCTCGACTGCGGCACCGTTACCATTGCCTGTTCGAGCCCTGAAGGTACCAATGCC
>JAAXUM010000449.1 GCA_013336025.1 Chlorobiaceae bacterium | reverse complement strand
GACGTGAAAGAATTATCGCGATTTCTTGGCATCACGAAGCCAGAACCCCATGAACATTCCTGAAATCGTTAAGTCATATAGTCAAGGCAGTGGGAACATCCTCCGTTTCTACGGGTTGCAACAAAGGTTTCTCCATATCTTTCACCTCAGGATGTCATCTATCGTGCCATGCTGAGCTAATCCACTACTCAGCCATTAATACGAACATTGTTTAATTGCGAAAAAAAGCAACCATCACTTCATCACCTTTTCGGATCGTAGAGTTCGCGGCGCTTTTCGTCACTCAGAACTGCCGGACGTTTCCGACCGGTGACCGGCTTTACTCTCCGGTAAACTTTTCGTTAAAATTGAGCCGGAGTGCCGAAGATGTTGAAAATCATTTCGCCGGACGCTGTTGTGGCATTGATGCCGCCGTCAAGGTGTGAACGGATTCTCACCTCCCTGCTTTAAGCTCTTCGACAACCACGATATGTTAATTTATCGCTGGTAATACGATGTGCACGAGGCTTTGCCGATCGTGTGTTTCTGAATCTGTTCCATGACTTCTGATGGAAGGTTCATCTCGTCGGCTTCGAGTTTTTCCGTATCGAGCGCATAAATCGTAAAAACGTAGGCGTGGGGCTTGTCACCCTTTGGCGGGCAGGGTCCGCCGAAACCCGATTTTCCGAAACCGGTCAGGCTCTGGACGCTTCCTTCAGGTGCAAGCTTTTTATCAGGGTTTCCCGCATCGCGCACGAGGGTTCTCTTGCTTGCCGCAATATCGAAAACCAGCCAGTGCCACCATCCGGCACCGTTTCGTGCATCGGGATCGAAAACCGTTACGGCATAACTTTTCGTGCCTGCCGGAGGATCCATCCATTTCAGCTCGGGCGATATATTTTTTCCATCGCAGCCAAAACCGGCATACTCCTCTGTTTTGGTAAGCTTTTCGCCCATTCCGGGAGTTGTGAGCGTGAATCCTGCTGTACGGCCCGAAACTGATACCGTAACGAGCAGCATGATACAAAGCGCGACTATTTTTGCTATCATCGTTTCTCCCTTCTTTTATGGCCCATATTCTTATTGACAGCACAAATATACTACGCTACCACAAATAACCGGATACCCGAGATACCGGTTTTTCGGTAAACCTGACCATCAACCCTCATTCCCTGCGCTTTTTGCATTAAACTGCCGACCTCCCTGCCGGAATATTCTCCCATTTTACCCATAATTTTTCCTTTACTGGATAGATTCATACAGATCGAAAAGATCCGTCATGCGGCAATCAAGCCGGTTTTTTAACTGTAACTGATGGAAGATGCAAATCAGAACCAACCGGACATCACTGCCGTTGATCCTGCCCGATTGTCGCCCCGGTGGGGAGAGAATCCGCTGCCGGCGGGTCTGCGTTATAAACCGTCATGCTGTTTCATTTGCAATCGGCAAAAGCTCACTGCATAACGGGAGGCAGACAATCCTGTCGGCCCTCCGTTCATCCGGTTGTTGTGAATCACGCAGGAAGAGATTATTTTTCCGGTTCTTGCAATTCCTGTTTTTCGT
>JAAXUM010000221.1 GCA_013336025.1 Chlorobiaceae bacterium | reverse complement strand
CGCTTTGCTCTGTAAAAGAAGAGAACAATCATTCATAGGCAAACCGTGAAAATCCATACATAAGACACGTCTTTTAATTTACCATTACCTTTTCTTGTTCACAAACGGATAAACAACACCCAAAAAGCTTAAGGGCATCTCTGTTTACTTGCCCCCAAACCGGATTGTTGCGTTGATCACGACAAACAGGATCTCATGCGTCGATGTACATCCAGGCTTATCGGATCTCCATCAACCGTTCCGGACAACTTCCTTGAGTCACACGAGAACAGACAGAAGATCCCTTAATTTATTAGCTCTTAATTTTATTGACCTTAATAAAATATTACGTATTTGTATTTTTTTATTAATTTTTTATATTATTCCAATCGCAAGCAAAACAAGCGGCGAGTTTTGGTACACGATAACAATGCAACTATTAACTTAATACTTGGTTCATCAACCAGCAGAAACAGGAGTTACTCGATGAAAAAAACAGCTAAACTTTTAACCCTTTCCGTTGCTATTCTTGCAGGTCTCAGCACCTCAGCCAAAGCTGAAGGCTTCAAAATCGGAGCAGATATCGTAAGCAGCTATGTCTGGAGAGGCACTGATCTTGGTGATTCCCCGGCTATTCAACCAAATCTTTCCTATACCTTTCCCGGACTTGGCGTCGTTGTGGGTGCCTGGGGTTCATATGCAATTCTTGACAACACTGATGAATTTGATATCGATGGCAATGTTGTCGATGAGTACCGGTATAAAGAGGTCGATCTTTATGTGACCGTCCCTGTAGGACCTCTCAGTCTTACGTTGACCAATTACTATGTTCCGATTGGCGATAACAACGAATCATTCAATTTCAACAATGATGGCCCCAACACGGTTGAAGCTTCAATAGGTTATTCCTACAAAAACCTCAGCCTCCTTGCTGCTATGTTCGTTGCAGGCAATGACTACGACAATGCCAAATATTTTGAAGCCGGCTACAAGTTCTATGACAAGGACGGCTTTTCTGCCAAAGCGGTTGTCGGAGCAGGTGATGAGGACTATTACGGGGACTGGGAAGGTGATAATTTAGCTCTGGTCAATACCGGCATCTCCGTTTCGAAAGATCGCTTCACCGCTTCATACATCTACAATCCTGATACCGAAAAATCGCACCTCGTCTTCATGGCGTCGTTCTAAAGCTTTGTCAGTTGTTCTTTTCTCCGTGTATATACTCAGGGTAATGTGTGAAAAAGAAAAGGAGCCGGTTCAGGCTCCTTTTCTTTTTCTATGTTCGGAATACGCTACGCTATCGCTTTCTCGTATATGACGTACTCTTTGTAAGGTTTGCCGCCGATTACCTTTGCCAGTTTACTCATGGCATCATTTGACTTCAGTATCCAGCTCATCTCACTTGCAAAAACACCGTGCTTTCCGCCATAATCAGCAATCTGAGTGTTTAGAATGCTGTCAATTCCTTTATTACGATACTCAGGAAGCACGCCCATCGTTATGGTTCTCACCATGGATATTTTTCTGCTGTACCAGAGATATTTCAGCAGGCCAAGGGGAGAAAACGGGTTGCCGTTGACATGTTTCAGCGCTTGATTAATATCGGGCAGGGAAAGTGAAAAGCCGATAGTGCGCTTGTCACTGTCTTCAACAAAATAGATGTAATGGGGATTGGCAAGAGGTTTAAGACTTTTTGCAAGAAAATCGAACTCTTTTCTTGTCATCGGTACAAAACCCCAGTTTTTCTCCCACGCCTTGTTGTAAATATCCCTTATTTTTTCAATCTCATTGTCGAAATCTTTCATATTCAGGATACGAACGCTCAGCCCTTCCCGTTTCATGACATGCTGGGCGATCCGGCGCAGTCGATCAATATCAATGATCTTCTGATCGATATACCAGGCAAGCAGTTCCTGACCGATATGATGACCGCTCCGAAGAGCAAGTTCATTGTAATATGGCGGGTTATAAAGCATAAGAAAAACAGGAGAACTGTCATATCCCCTGACAAGCATACCGCATTGATCATTCATGGAAGGAGTTACAGGCCCCCGCATTGCTGTAAGTCCCTTTGTCCTGAGCCATCCTGAAGCCGCATCAAACAGTGCGTCAGCTACCTTCTGATCGTTGATGCATTCGAAAAAGCCCCAAAAACCTACCCGGTCCTGATGAATTTCATTATGCCGACGGTTTTCAACGGCGGCAATGGTTCCTGCCATAACGCCGTCTTTCCATGCCGTAAACATTGCGAGATCAGCATGTTCATACAGAGGAAAAGCCTCAACATCAAGTGTTTTCATATAATCGGCAATAACGGGGGGAACCCAGTATCTGTTCAGATCCGGATCGCCACGGTATATCTTCCATGCGAAGGTCACAAACTGCTTCCTGTCCTTCTTTCCTTTAACCTGTCTGATCTCTATCGACATGATAAGCTGCTTTAACGGTTACGATCATCACTGGTCACGCAAACAATAAATCCCGATCACAAAAAAGGTTGCGTTGTTCCCGGCAGTAGGGCTTGCATCATTTAAAAGCCTCGCCGGATTTGATGCCTGCTGCTTTGAGAACAAGAGCAAGAGGACAGAAACCTGTAAATGCTGCCTGAAAAAGATTCAGTCCGACAAAACCGGTAAACCAGAGCCAGTTCTGATTATGATAGATTGACAACAAAACACTTGCCAGGACAAAAAAACCGGCTGCAGCAAAAACCAAACGATCAATATTCATGACATATAAAGTGTTAAGAATTAGAAAATTATGACGGTTGTATCGAAAGTAATTGACCGATAATGGAAGCTCCCTCACGCAACATTCGCTCGGTTTCCTCCCATGAAACACACTCATCAGTAATGGACACCCCGTAACGAAGCTTGCCAGGATCTTCAGGAAAAGGCTGATTTCCGGCACAGAGATTACTTTCAATCATGACTCCGACAATGCTTTTATTCCCATGAGTTTTCTGCTGAAGAATATCTCCCCATACCGACAACTGCTGTTCATGTTTTTTACCGGAATTCGCATGGCTGCAATCCACAAGCAGTGATTGTTCAAGACCGGCTTTTTCAAGCATCGTTTCCGCCTGGGCAATACTTTTGGCGTCATAATTGGGCTGATCTCCACCCCTGAGCACAAGATGCCCGTAAGGATTGCCTTTTGTCGTAATAACACTGCTCTGCCCGTCCTGATCGATACCGAGAAAACTGTGCGGATGCATCGCAGAACGAATTGCGTCAACGGCGACATTCAATCTCCCATCTGTCGAATTCTTGAAACCGACAGGCATAGAAAGTCCGCTGGCCATCTGCCGATGTGTCTGGGACTCTATGGTTCTTGCTCCTATTGCCGCCCAACTGACCACATCTGCCACATATTGCGGTGTAATCGGATCAAGAAATTCCGTTGCTGCCGGAAGACCGACGGCATTGATGGCAAGAAGAAGCTGGCGGGCATAAAACAACCCATGTTCAATATCATAAGAGTCATCAAGATGGGGATCATTGATAAATCCTTTCCACCCAACTGTTGTTCGGGGTTTTTCAAAATAGACCCTCATCATGATACAAAGCTCATGCTTGAGTTCTTCACGGAGTATTGAAAGTCTTTCGGCATATTCACGAGCCGCATCCATATCATGGATTGAACAAGGCCCTACAATAACCAGAAAGCGTGCATCCTTACCGGTCAGAATATTTTCAACATCACGACGTCCGGAACTTACTGTTCGAGCGACACTCTCCTGAACAGGAAGTTGCTCCTTAAGTGCTCCTGGTGAAGGAAGACGTTTGATTCGTGATACTCTTAAATCGTGTAACTGTTCCATTCGTATACTGCAAATATCTCGTCATTAAAATCTGATGCAAGGAAGATAAAAAAAACCTTCATATATAAGGTGTCACCGGAACAATAAATTCCAGTGAGTCGCACTGAT
>JAAXUM010000448.1 GCA_013336025.1 Chlorobiaceae bacterium | reverse complement strand
GCGCCTTTTCGAGCGCTTCCGCATCCTCACCGCCCTCCGCGAAGGACCCTGGGGAGCCGCAGGCATGAACCACGCCGTCGAAACCCTGCTCCACGAAGCAGGACTCCTCACAGCCGACACCCCATTCTACCGGGGCAGACCTGTCCTCGTCACCGAAAACGACTACATCCACAAACTCTTCAACGGCGACACCGGCATCATCCTCCCCGATCCGGAAACCGGCAACCAGAAAGCATATTTTACCGCTCCCGACGGCACCGTCCGCTCCATCCCCCCGGAGTTCCTCCCGGCGCACGTAACCGCATTCGCCATGACCGTGCATAAAAGCCAGGGCTCGGAGTTCGACAGGGTACTCATGGTTCTGCCGCCTGAGGATACGCTCCTCCTGACGAGGGAACTGATCTATACGGGTATTACGAGAGCACGGCAGGCTGTTACGCTCTGGAGCGATGAAACTGTTTTCAGCGCTGCAGTAAAGCGCAGGACGGAGCGGAGAAGCGGGTTGAGGGATATGCTGGTAGGTAAATAGTTATCAAATCGGGATAGCTGAAAGGCAACGCGACATATATCAATGTTGATCGAGACGGCAAATCTGCTTCAGAATTATCCGATATCAGGATAGAGGAGGCTTGATTCGGTTTGAATTGAATGAGATTTGGCGTATAATTTATAACGCGCAATTGAGGTAGCAATCTGATGCACTCGGGAACTGACCTCAGGTATATTCAGGAACTTTTCGGACACAAAAGTAGCAAGACCATCGAAATCTACATCCATGTCAGCAAAAGAGTTTATAGCAGATTAAAAGCCCATTCGATGATTTGTAACTGCAACAAGAACGCGCCGGACAATAACACGCTACATTGTCGCGCTTATTCGAATAATATAGGATGTAAGGTGCTATAGCCTGGCGCAGATGAACAAGTTAGCTGCAACCATAAAAAACGAGACATCATTTATTGAACTTTGAAAAATATGGACTTCCCCAAAAGAATTAAACAACATAAAGCACAATCGGATTCATTTGCTATCCTTCTATATAAGCTTAAGGATTTAGGGGTTTTTCGGAATGTTACAGAAAATGATTACGGGATTGATTTCGAAATAGAGATAGTACATAATGAAAAACTGATTGGTAGATATTTAAAAGCACAAGTAAAAAGTGCTGAAGACATAAGCGTTCGAAAGGATGGAATACCTACGGTTGGTGGAATAAAACAATCAACATTATTATATTGGACTGAGTTGAGTTATAGATCGCATGTCGTTGTTTTTGCAGTCGATTTGACAACAGAAAAAATATATTTAACTAAATCCATTTTTTGGCAAGCAACTAGCTTGATTGATTCATCCGATAAAACGAAATCAATTGAATTTCTCCCCGCAATTGATATTTCTGAACTTAATGATAATATTAAGAAAAAAGAAAAAACAGAAAATCTTATTTCAAGTTTATTAGTTAAAAAAGTTGCATTTGATAGTGGTATAACAGATATAATTTATGCACATAAGACTCTTTTGAGAAATATCAAATATTGATTTGA
>JAAXUM010000220.1 GCA_013336025.1 Chlorobiaceae bacterium | reverse complement strand
AGGTGACATCTTGCCCCAAATAAAATGGCTTCCAGAGGCATTAGCCGATGTTGAGCGGCTTCATGCGTTCCTGCACGAAATAAACCCCGATGCGGCAGCACGAGCAGCAAGTGCTATTCTGGATGGTGCGGGTTTTCTGAAATCAATGCCAGACATTGGACGCCCAATGGACGATGATACTGGCAGACGGGAATGGTTTATACCTTTTGGTGCCGGAGCTTTCGTTCTTCGCTATATGTGGGATAAAAACGATACCGTCGTTATTATTCGTGTCTGGCACAGCAAAGAAAATAGAACGTAAACCTTGCCCCTCATTACCCTGACGTTGTGGCAGCAAATGCGCTGTAAAGCGGCAGGAATTTGATCTTTTGCTCTGGAAGATCTGCATAAGGGAGATCGGAAAAGAGCCTTAGCAAGAAATTCAAATCAGTTTTTACCGACCTGACGAGAGCCCCGCAGGATGAAGGGTTTGCGGCGTGAACTTTCCTGCCAGCGCCGAAGATCGTTATCAATAAATCGAAGCATGTCCCCTGATAAAGGTGGCAAAACAGCGACTATTTTATTTTACAAGGCATTTTAACCTAAAAGAAAAAAACACCCTCATCCTCGTTGATAGCCATCAGTAGGATTATCACCCGAGACCTCCATTGCCAAGTACTGGTCCACCTGCTCCGGATAAAATATGGTTGCCTGTAATGCTTTCGCTGCACATGTTACATCTAACAAGGAAAACCAGAAATGAACAAGGAGAGAGATGGGCGGAGTTCTTGAACGGGTGCAGAAGTACAGGGAGAAGTTGCGCATGCAGGGAATGCGGCTGATACAGATATGGGTTCCCGATACACGTCGCTCCGGTTTTGCCGAAGAGTGTCGGCGGCAGTCTCTGCTGGTCAAACATGACCCGTATGAAAAGGAACTGCTTGAGTTTCTTGATGAAGCCGCAGACCGCGAGGGGTGGGAAGCATCCCTCTAACCGAGTGCTTGCCGTATGGCCTGGATTCGCATACTTCACACTGATTTCAGGGATGGATACCGAAATATGCATTCACAGGAATACATTGCGGAAGGAGTGCCGTCTGCTCAGGAAAAATAGTATAGCAGTACGCTACAACGTCTGTTCAATGGAACTGGCGGTTACAGCCATGACAGCACGTGCCCATGCAAATTTTGCTTTGATAACGTCAAAATCAGAACCGGAGGTTTCTATACACGCAATGCCTTTAATCAGAAAGCCTGCACCAGGGCCCATATTTCCAGCGACCTTACGACTTCCCAACGTGATCAACACCTGATTATTAAAAGCAATATTTGCTTCTGTACGATGCATATAGCCAACCGGAATCAGGATTCGATCATCATTGGTAATCCCTACATAACTGTTCCAGGTATTGACCATATGAGGTCCGTCCTGCCCCAGTGTAGCAATCGCAACCACTCCATCCTGCTTTAAAACTTCCCTCAATTTTTCCGGAATCATCTGTATACCCCCATTGTGTTGTATTAAAGAAAATAATTCTGCTGATTTGTATCCATAACTTTAAGGTTATTACAAAAAATCAACAATCATTTTGTTACAGGTTAAGCTGTCTGGCTAAAGCTCGCGTATTTCATATCATGCATCCCTGGTATCGCTGAGATGATTCGCATTGCATTCCTATGCTGCTTTTTCTGCTCGCAGTTGTCGCCGGTCTTGTCCTGCTTGTCTGGAGCTCTGGACGCTTCATTGACGGTTCCGCTGCCGCTGATCGACTTGGTGATCGTATGGTTCGGCACCTCCGCTCCTGAAATGACCGTTTAGGCAATCTCCGCTTCGCAGCACATTATAGTCATGCTGCTGCCGACCCTGACTGAGAAGAATATCACAAACATCACGTAACACCTCTTTTGCTGAACAAGGATCCCATCGCTGCGATACTACCGGTTTACATCCTCTCGAAATCGATAAACCCTCGTTCGACATCTGCAAGGATAAGTTTTACCTTAACCTGCTGGCCAACCTTGATTTTCCCGATCTTCCTGATCAGCCGGCCTTCTGCCGGCAGAGTCAATAATCTCACCCATGTGCCCTTTTCTGAGTGGCCGGTAACGATAGCATCAAAATGAGAACCGATCATTGTACCGAGCAATAAAGCAGCTTCGGACTTGCGCACGCGGCGTTCTACTTTACGGGCAGCATCCTCCTGACGGGTGCAATGTGCAGCCAGATAGTCAAGTTCATTAACGCTGTACGGAGCAGGAGTATTGGTGAGAATTGCCTTGATCATTCTCAAGGTTATTAAATCCGGATACCGCCTGTTTGGAGCGGTCGAATGCGTATAGTCACGTTCAGCCAGTCCAAAATGTCCAATAGATTGCTCTCCCGGTACCTCTACAACATACTCCCCCGAACCCATTAACTTGATAATAACCAGAGAAAGGTCGGGAAAACGCAGGGGATCGGCCTTATGCCTTGCCGCAAGGAACTTTTCGAGCGCCTCAGCATCAGGTTCATCGGGCAATGCATACCCATATTCATTTGCAACTTCTGCTATTCGCATCCATCGTTCAGGTGACCGTACAACCCTGCGAAACGATGCCACACCTCTTTCAGCCAGAAAATTTGCTGTAGAGGTATTGGTGGCAATCATGAACTCTTCGATTAACTGCCGGGCCCGGTTCTGTTCCTGTTGTTTAATTGCAACAACACGTTCGCCGTTAAAAACTGCATGCGGCTGAAACGTCTGAAATTCAAGAGAACCTTTTCTGTGCCTGCGCAAGCGTAATTTCTGGGCCACCGTATCCTGACATCGTAATTGCTCATCCATACCAGGCACCAGCGATGCAGCCTCAGGAAGCTCACGCTCTCCTTCAATCCAGGCAGATACGGCATCATACGCGAGCTTCGCCTTACTCCTTACCAGTGCGCGTTCAACTGTTGAGCTGATCACTGCTCCATGAGCGTCGATCTTCATGATGGTGACCAGTGCAAGCCGGTTTTGACCGGGATTAAGAGAGGTCAGATCTGTCGAAAGACGCAGCGGCAACATAGGAAAAACGTGTACCGATGTATAGACCGAGGTGGTATTGTTCCGTGCATGATGATCAACAGGTGACCCTTTTTTTACAAGGGCATCAACATCAGCTATGGCCACATAGATAATGACCGACAAATCAGACTGCACTGCACATGCGGTTAACTGATCGAGGTCAAGAGAATCATCATTATCGATAGAGCACCAGAGCAATGAAGTAAGATCATGAATATCCGGGCCTTGCTCATTACCCGGCCCGTCAATTGACGCGATCTGCTTTTCTGCCTGAAGTGAAAAATCCGGCTCCAATCCATGCTGCTGCATAGCATCGACAGCGATTCTCACAATATCGGATTTGCCAAACTTTCTATGCATACAACTCCCACTGAATAGTTGAAAAGCTCATATTTCATGTGAAGACCTGCCCGTCTGACGGGAGCACTGGCGTAGAGGAAAATATATCAAAAACGCCCGGAGCTCCATAGCTGAAGATCTGCAATCATCCTTGACACAGACAGAGAAGCATATCGAATTATCCCGGCTTTACCGTAATGTACGGTTTATGAGATAACTGACCGCTGAAACGGGTTATGCTCTTGACTGAGGGTGGAATTGAAGTGTTATAAGGTATGTTGATACTGTTTCATCAAACAACCATCTGATGGGACTCAGATAAAGATGCCGGATTGATGGCGAGATATTTTTTGTAAGTAAGCTTTATATTTGAAGTATTCGACAGCTTTATTATCTTAAACCTCTTATTTTCAACACCACCCTCGTGAGCAATGATTAAAACAGCGCCCCTTTCAAACCCTGTTAATTGGGATATGATTATATTGATCGGCTGGTATCTTTTCCTTGCTGCTATCTCCGCAACCTCCCATATCCTTAACCGCCGAAAAAAA
>JAAXUM010000219.1 GCA_013336025.1 Chlorobiaceae bacterium | reverse complement strand
CGTCTTTGCCGACCTTATCCATGGCTTCGGCAATCAGTTCGCCGATTTCAGGATCGTTGTTGGCAGAAATAGTGCCAACCTGGGCAATCTCTTTTTTACCGGAGATGCTGCGGCTGATATTTCTCAGCTCAAGCACTACCTCTTTGACAGCACGGTCAATGCCTCTTTTCAAATCAATCGGACGAGCACCGGCAGCAACGTTCTTCAGACCTTCACGATAGATAGCCTGTGCAAGAACGGTTGCAGTTGTGGTACCGTCACCGGCAACATCACTGGTTTTTGAAGCAACTTCACGAACCATCTGAGCACCCATGTTCTCAACAGCATCAGCAAGCTCAATCTCTTTGGCAACAGTCACACCGTCTTTGGTAGAAGTAGGAGCACCGAATTTTTTGTCGATAAGGACATTGCGCCCGGCAGGTCCAAGGGTAACCTTGACCGCATTGGCCAGTTTGTCAACACCAACTTTCAGTTTCGCTCTGGCGTCAGAATCAAAAATAATATCTTTAGCAGTCATGTAAAGCGTTCCTCCTGTAGGATTTTTTTATTGTTTAACAATCACTTAATCAAGAATAGCAAAAATGTCCGACTCACGCATGATGAGGTAATCTTCACCTTCAACACTCACTTCAGTGCCGGAATATTTACCATAAAGCACTTTCTGTCCTACCTTGATCTGCATTTCAAGAAGCTGGCCGCTATCGGCAATTTTACCAGTACCAACAGCAACAACTTCACCGTACTGTGGTTTTTCCTTTCCGGTATCGGGAATGATAAGTCCGCCTTTGGTTTTTTCTTCCGCTGGTGCAGGCTTAACAATAACTCGATCAGCTAAGGGTTTCAAGTTCATTGTCTTCTCGTGTTTGGGTTTTACATTAATAATGTGCTACTATAATCAACACAACAACTGGTGTTGTTAGCACTCTACCTCTGAGAGTGCTAACAACACATTTATATTAACAAAATCCTTCCCTTTTCCAAAGGTTTTTTCTGAAACAGTGCACGCATTGTTCCAGCCAATTCATCATGGCGCTTATGACTCTTTACGATACTATCGGCAGGATTGCTACGGAAAAATTCGCAAGCCTCACCTCGAAAATACAGGACGATACGGCGACAACTGCTGACAAACTGCACGCAGAGATGCTTGCCGAGATCGTTGCCCTGGCTAAAAACCGCATTGCTGTCAATGAAAATGAACATGCTGCCAAAAGCGGTTCAAACGCCTGGGTGGAAAGAACCGCTCAATCGCATTTTCCGCATATCCGCCTGCATGGAGGTGCGCTCGAAGACGACCCTCTGCTGAACCGGTGAATAGACGCTATACCCTGTTATTTATGGGGATACAGGCAGGACTTGAGATGCAAGCCGGTCAATGACTCCCTGCACGTTACAATCTCTTCAGGGGTACCTTCAGCCATGATCGATCCGCCCTTGTCTCCCGCTCCCGGCCCGAGATCGATAACCCAGTCCGCCTGCTTGATGATGTCCGGATTGTGTTCGATAATAACCAGCGTATTGCCCTGCTCGAGCAGTTTCTCAAAGCAGCGGATCAGCTTGCTGATGTCATCGAAATGCAAGCCGGTGGTAGGTTCGTCAAAAAGAAAAAGGGTATGCCGGGTATCGGCATGCGCAATAAAGCTTGCAAGCTTCAACCGTTGCGCTTCACCTCCCGAAAGCGTGCTGGATGACTGACCAAGACGGATATAGCCGAGACCAACCTCATCAAGCACCTGCAGTTTGCGTAAAACATTTTTTTCACCATTGAAAAACTCAATCGCCTCAGTGACGGTCAGATCAAGAACCTCCATAATGGATAGACCCTTGAAAGTGATCTCAAGCGTCTCCTGCTTGTAGCGCGATCCTCCGCACTCCTCACAAACAGCTTCAATATCGGCAAGAAACTGCATCTCGATCCTCACAATCCCCTCTCCTGCGCATGCCTCGCATCGGCCACCGGGAATATTGAATGAAAAGTAGCCTGCCTGCAACCCTCTTGCCTTTGCCTCAACGGTCTGGGCAAACAGCATCCTTATGTCATCAAATATTTTCAGATAGGTAACCGGATTGCTGCGACTGGATTTTCCTATAGGTGACTGATCAACATGCTCAATTCGGTCTATCAGTTCCACTCCTCCGATTGAACGGTGTGTTCCGACCTTCTCTTTCAAACCCTCTTTCAGTTTAAGAAGTCCGTTTTTCAGAATATCGTTAACGAGGGTCGATTTGCCTGATCCACTCACCCCGGTAACGCAGGTCATGATTCCGAGAGGAAAGCGTACATCAATATTTTTCAGATTATTCTGCATGGCACCTCTGATAGAAATACAGGATGAAAAATCCGCTTTCCGTCGTTCTTTTGGTACCGCAATTTCCTTTTCTCCGTTCAGATACTCTGCAGTAAGTGACGTTCCGGATGCTTTCATCTCACTGATCGTCCCCTGAAAAACAACCTCTCCGCCCAGACGTCCGGCTTTTGGCCCCAGGTCAATCACCTCGTCAGCCGCTTCGATAATCTCACGGTCATGCTCAACAACAACAACAGTGTTTCCGAGATCACGTAATTTTCTGAGCAGCGCAATCAATTTCGATGAATCACTCTGATGAAGACCGATACTCGGCTCATCAAGGACATAAATAGCTCCAACCAGAGGAGAACCTATGGAGGTAGACAGATTGATCCGCTGAAACTCCCCTCCGGAAAGCGTATGAGTGAGACGGTCGAGAGTAAGATAGTCCAGTCCGACATCAAGAAGATATCCGAGCCTTTTGATAATTTCCTCCAGAATTGCTTCAGCAACCTTTCGATCAAACGGCGAGATATCAAGGTTCAGGAAAAAATTGTGCGCTTCAGCAATGTTCATTCGGGTAACTTCCGAGATATTTCTGCCGGATATCCGCACCAGCCTTGCATCGAGGTTGAGACGTGATCCTTCGCATTCAGGACAGGTAGCATAGCCCCGATAACGGCTCAGGAATACCCGATAATGCATTTTATACCCTGCATCCTTTTCAATTTCCGAGAAAAACGACCAGACACCCTTGTATTGCGACCGCTTACCTGGAATACCCTTCCAGATCAGCTCCTTATGAGCTGCAGAGAGTTTTTCGTAGGGAACATCAAGCGGAATACCTGCTTCAGGCGCTGCGGCAAGCAACTGTTTAAGGTTCCAGCGATACTTTTCGCAATTCCAGCATACAATTGCGCCTTCAACAAGACTCAAGGATTTATCCGGCACAACGGCATCTTCATCAATACCGGCTATACGTCCGAACCCCTGGCACTTTCTGCACGCGCCAATCGGAGAGTTGAACGCAAAAAGCTGCGGAGAGGGTTCCAGATATTCAATACCATTAAGCTCAAGTTTATCACTGAACCGGTAGGTTTTTCCACCAACAACTCTCAGGACTACATACCCTCCGGATTCCATGAATCCTGTCTCTGCAGCCTGGGCAACCCGATGGTAAAGTTTATCGTCATGTCGCGTAACAAACCTGTCAACAAGAACAAGCAATGAAGAGAGTTCCGGATGATTCATCGACTTCAGACGATTACAGACCGCTGCATCATTAAGATCAAGCACCGTATCGCCATCAATAATCCTGAAAAAACCTTTTTTCAGAAGATTCTCTATTTCATCCCCGGCCGGACAGTCATGTTGCGACTCATCCTTATGGCAGGGAAAAGGAAAACCTGCATAGAATTTAGCCCCTTCGTCAAAAAAACGCACCTGCAAGCTCACGTCATCCGGAGTGTGCTTCAAAACCAGCTCATCGGTATCACGTGAATAGATTTTTCCAACCCTTGCATACAGAAGACGCAGATAATCGTATATCTCGGAAACACTGCCAACGGTAGAACGGGGATTTTTCGGAATGGGCTTCTGCTCAATAGCTACTGCCGGAGCGATCCCTTCAA
>JAAXUM010000218.1 GCA_013336025.1 Chlorobiaceae bacterium | reverse complement strand
CATTGAGGCGAGCAGTAAGTGGCTCAAAGTCCTCACATGACGTAACTTCCTTACATTCAAGGAACTTATCAAGCTCTGTCGCTTCTTCTCCCATATAATGTACTGAGTAGAGTGCGCCTCCACGTCCATGCTCAACAAGCACTATCTCAAACTCGATTTTCACTTATAAGTTAAATTTTCCCTCTTGTAAAAAAAGTAAAATCTATTAAAACTTAACATTTAACGTAATTCTACGCAATCCTATTTTCTGAGAACGCAAGTCGAAACCATCAGCTTGGCCTGAAAAGCATACCGGTCACGCTCGTCATAAAAATACGGAATCATTTCCTTCAGCCCTCAGCCCACCCAGATAATCCGCCCAAGCCTGTATCATCCTCTTTCGCTTCTCAAGGTGCTGTATCCGATTGAAAGCACTCCCAAGCCGATCAGGAACACGGTGCGCAAGCTGTACCTCGATAGCGTCCGGGCTGAATCCGAGTGTTTCATGGATCATCGTCCGTGCCCTCGCCCTGAAACCGTAACCGGTCACCGTATCAGCATCCCATCCCAATGTTCGGATGCCCACATTCACGGTATTCGCGCTTATTGTCCTCGATCCTGAGCGAATTGCGTAAACATACTCTCCTCTGCCAATCACCTGTTTCAGTTTCCTCAACACCTCGTCTACCTGACGTGCGAGAGGAACTGCATGAGGTTGCGTTCCCATCTGTGACTTTTCACTCCGTTTCATTTTCATGGCCGCCGCTGGAATGTTCAGCATCAATCCATCAAAATCAATATCAGTCCATCGTTATAAGGCGAAGCTCCTTTGGACGAACAAAATAAATCGGAGCCAGCCTCAAAAGTACTCTTAACCACAAATGATCCTGGATACGCTTCTATATCCCGCAGTAACCGGCCAAGCTCCTTCGGATAGATGATCGCAGCCATGAGCATTTTCTCCGGCTTCTTCAAGACCCGTGCAAGGCCCACCGCAGGATTGCTGGTCACACCGGACACATGGATATCGATAGCAATAGTGAACACTTGGCCAATGATAGACCGGATTCTGTGCGCCGTTTCATACACCTCACGAGCTTCCACCTGTCGTAGCACATCAAAAACATCACGTGCCGCGCTAAATCGGGGACAACCTGAAAACGTTAAAGCCACAAACGCCTATACCCTCATTCTGGCACTAAACCACCCCTCCGGCAACCCCGAGCCAAGCAATGCCGATAAACAGGTAACCAAACAAATTCGCAGCTCAGCCGACATCATCGGCATCGAACTACTCGATCACGTCATCATCGGCAGCAACGGCAACCACTTCAGCTTCAGGCAAGAAGGGCTCTTCAACTAAAACAAAAAAAGCAGGGGCACCCGCCCCTGCTCACCTCCCCGGACACCTCCCGAATCCTCCTCCCACTACCAACCAATCGGCAAATAATTACGCTGTCAACAGCGGAATACTCAGATTTCCTGATTACATTTATCTCGTATGCTTTTCTAAAAAGAGACAAGTGCAAGTATTGTTATGCGGATCAGCATAAGACGCATATCTAAAACACAATACATCAGCTATTTTATTGCCAAATAAGAGTTTGATGGTATTTTGAGGTGTATATATGTTACGTCTTATATGGGCTGTAATTCAATAATCCGCAGCTTATGCGGATCAATCTAAACATTGTTAGGGAATTCTGAAGATCGCAATGACGAAACCAACAATATTTTTCAGTCACTCTTCAGCTGATAAGGAAGTGCTGCTTAAACTAAAAGCGCTGTTTTGCGAAAAAACAGGCGGCACTATTGAAGTTTTTCTTTCCAGCGATGGTCAAAGTATTCCTCTTGGAAAGAACTGGGTTCACCGAGTACAGGAGGCACTTGATGAAGCAAAAATCATGATTGTTTTCTTAACGCCTAACTCTTTGCGTTCTAGCTGGATATATTTTGAAGCGGGATATGCTTATTCAAAGAATATTAGAGTCGTTCCAGTTGGTTTTCTTGGAGCTGACATTTCGTCAGTGGCTCCTCCAATTAGTTTATTGCAAGGCTTCAATATCGAAAGCAAAGATAGTTTAGATAATTTAATTGCCTTGGTGAACGATGCTTTTTCTTACAATCACAAGGGAACCTTTACAGATGAAGAATATCGGAGTCTTGCCCTGGAGGGAGGAGACTTTGCCACCCATCCGCTAGGAGATCTTGTTCAACTCGTAAATGAAATACATATCGAAATCACGGAAAGAGACAACCTAAACTGCACCGCACAGGACGGCATTGCGTTGGCGAGAGGTGTATTTAAAAAACGAAATCTTGAAAACAGAGGTAATGAAAATTACGTTGAAAGCTTTGGGTTAACTGCTCAAACAACCGATAGTCAATCACCTAGGCCAGTAAGATTTACGCTCGATCCTGCCATGATTGAAACAACTATACCCTTGGCTATAGAGATAATAAGAGAAATTAGAAAAGAGGGCATAAAAGGAATTTCAATACGTTTCGATTTTATCGATACAGTAGACTGCGAAAACAAAAACCATAAATTGACGGCTCGATTATTCGGAACTGGAGTATCCCTAGGAGAAGAGGAAGGCCTCATATACTCTGGCATGAACTTCAAAATGAGCCATCTGATAAGTTTCCATGGAAGAGGAAGTATTAAACAAGGAGCGGTCTATTTATCCGTTACACCAACGGAAGACGTTTTTGAGCTTTCTAATGCATCCGAATTAATGGTGCTATTGTTCTCAAAAAAAGTACTTTACGAATCTGAGAAATGGGTTGAAATGTAATGAATTCCCTAACAATCACATACACACGGACAGCAAAAAGCACTGCTCCTCGTTCCTCGTCGCTCTGCTTCTTGCTGCCAGTGATGTGAGGCGTTCGGGCATGGAGGCCGGATAACGCTCACCCAATAACCACAACCTTATCCTTCGGCCCATCATCCCCAGGCCCCGGATCCTGTTTCGCCCAACGCTCCGGATGCTTCCGTTCCAGATACCACGCCGACGCAAACCAGCTCTTCTCCGAAGCTGTCTTGATGTTCTTCAAATGAAACCCTCATCCCGAAAGCTTTCGGGACTCAGCTCGCTCGACAGCCAGATACAGATCCCGGTACAACCCGCTCTTCTCCCGTTCACCCCGCTTCAGCCAGTTCAACAGCGTCTTCCGGTCGATCCCTGCAATCCCTACAAGTCGGAACACCTCCCGGTAATGCCCCCTCATCCAAGGTTGAGTGTATCGCCGTTATCTTATCCTCCGAAATCTTCGCCGCCGGCATCACATCCCCCTCTTTTTATATGCGGAAATAGGGAAATACAACAAGAACTATCAATAGATCACCGCCATTCATCATTATCTTTGCTTATCATTCGTAACCTATTCCTATCTTTATCATTATAAATAGATAAAAATTTCTATTATCGTCAATATACGCTATATCAGCAGGCATATGGCCATTACAGGACAATACAGGGAAGAAGCGCTCCGGCTTCGTGAAGAGGTCAAAATGAAGTTCAATACCCAGGTAGCCCTCTGCAAAGCCATCGGAACCAGCGACGCAACCTATCTCAGCGCATACGTCAGCGGCAAACACCGAATCGGCAACATCCTGCGCGAAAGACTCGAAGCCGTCGGCATCGACGTAGGGTATGTGCTCTATGGAAAACGAGGATTCTCACCCGTCCCTGCCGTACCCGATCCCGAAATCATGGCCAAACTTCATGAATGCACCGAAAGACTCCGTGCCCTCCAGAACACCGTCATCGACCTCAACAAAGAACTGCTCGACATCAACAGAATGCTGGAAGACATCACCAGCAAGCTCAATCCGGCATCCACTACAACAACCGCCGAATAAAGCCGCTCAACTCCGCATGTTCCTGATTGGTCACTTATAGTTCTTAACGGGGGGCGGACATTCCTGTCCGCCATTGAACCGAATAGAATGGCGGA
>JAAXUM010000447.1 GCA_013336025.1 Chlorobiaceae bacterium | reverse complement strand
TGGCGGCTATTTCATCTTCCGCCTGATCGACCACAACGCCGAATGCATCCGACTTTTCGGCCAGAAAGGTCAGCAGCCCAGTGGAGGGGGACATGGGATAGGAGCTGATGAAATTGCAACCTGCGGCGATAGCACCGATGCCGAGCGCCGAGGTACCGTCCATGAGCAGTTCTGCCGCAAAGCCGCCGGACTCGATGCGCGGAAGTTTGATGCTCCCGGCTGCCGGGCACTTCCTTCCCCAATCGAAGCCGAGCCTTGCCGCCGCGATGTTTTTCAGGACGACCTCTTCACCTTTTTCTTGAAACCGGTCATGCAGAAGCGCATCGAGTTCTTCAGGCGGAATGGCGAGCAGGCCGAGTACCATGCCGGCAACCACCGTGTTCGAGAATACAGGACTTCCGGCTTCGAGAGCAAGGGCTTTCACCGGGGTTTCGATGCACTTGCCATTCGCCGAAAGAGCGCACTGTTCGCTTTCCGCAAAAACCAGCGTATCGGCTTCGATCCGTCGGTCAAGGTGTTCATGCGCTTTCGTCGAAAGGGCGAAAAGCACATCGATACGACGAACATATGCCTGTCGTGGCTTTTCCGTCAACCTGATCTCGGTAGTATTGCTTCCGCCGCGGATGCGCGACATGAACTCTGTGCAGGCAAAAACATGATGACCACAGTTTTTCAGCACCGGCAGCAACATCCTCGTGATGGTCTGGACACCCTGCCCGGCAGCTCCCTCGAACACCATCGAAAGATCGCTCATGGTCCTCGTACGTTTACCGGTTACTCACCCAAATGGAACGCTACAGCAAAACCCTTCAGAGTATAAACCCATAAAAGAGGAAGATCATCGCCCGAATACAGGATATTATTTTTCTGTAGATTGCACTCCTATAACCCTGTCAGGCGTAAAAAGCGTGATGATAACCCGACTATCGAACACTCAAAGCCAATGATCCTGTTGCTGTTCACGATTATGCAGACGTTCCCCTTTAACCTTTGAGGCTCTTTTTTATAAAGTACTTTTTTAAGAGAACAAAAAAAAGATTGAGTTTGAGACGTCAAGGGAAAACTTTTTCTGAAAATGTCAGACATGCAGCGAATTCCGAGCTTAAGGGTGCCGTATTAATTCGGTGAATGAAAATTTCAGGGGAAAATATCCAGATCTTTGAGCGAATAATACTGGAACGTACGGTCATCGGACATAGCCACAAGAATACCGGCAGGAAAACCGGCTGTAGAGAGTACCGAAGAGGCTTCGATCCCGTCTGTGTCAACTGCAGCTGTTTTTACAACCCCTATCCGTCGGACTCCCTTGCTGCCATCTGATACAGCCCCGGACTCCCTGAACAGATGAAGCTGACCGGCCCCCTGATCAGAAATGATGACAACGCTGCCATCTGTCGTCGAAAAGACCGCAATACCTTCATGATCGTTTGCAAAACCATCGGTGGCAAACAGGGCAAGCTCTTTCTCTCCTCCCTTCATATCAGGATCGGCATGATATTTTCTGACACCAACCCCCTCATCGGAATAATAGACAAAACCTGAACGGTCATCGACCGC
>JAAXUM010000217.1 GCA_013336025.1 Chlorobiaceae bacterium | reverse complement strand
GGCAAGACCGGTAAATGCCTCGGCAACGAAGAATGGCTGCGACAGGAACCTCTGAACTTTTCTTGCTCTGGAAACCACAAGTTTGTCTTCATCGCTTAATTCATCCATACCGAGAATCGCGATAATATCCTGAAGATCTTTGTATCGCTGCAGAATCTGTTTTACAGCCTGGGCAGTGTCGTAGTGATCATCGCCGACGATGTTCGGATCAAGAATACGTGAAGTTGAATCAAGAGGATCAACAGCCGGGTAGATGCCAAGTTCTGCAATTGAGCGGGACAGCACGGTTGTTGCATCAAGGTGAGCGAAAGCGGTGGCCGGAGCCGGATCGGTAAGATCATCCGCAGGCACATAGATGGCCTGTACCGAGGTAACAGAACCTTTCTTGGTTGAAACAATACGATCCTGAAGTTCACCCATCTCTGTAGCAAGGGTTGGCTGGTATCCTACAGCGCTCGGCATACGTCCGAGAAGCGCGGATACTTCCGAGCCTGCCTGGGTAAAACGGAAAATGTTGTCAATAAAGAGCAGAACGTCGCGGTTTTCCTCATCACGGAAATACTCGGCAATACTCAGGCCGGTCAGGGCCACTCGTGCGCGTGCACCAGGAGGCTCGTTCATCTGACCGAAAACCAGCGCGGTTTTGTCAATAACTCCGGATTCCATCATTTCGTGCCAGAGGTCATTTCCCTCACGGGTACGTTCGCCGACACCGGCAAACACGCTGTAGCCGGACTGCTGTTTTGCAATATTGTTGATCAGTTCCATGATCAGCACGGTTTTTCCTACGCCTGCACCACCGAAAAGACCTGTTTTTCCGCCCCTTGAGTATGGTTCGAGAAGGTCGATAACCTTGATGCCGGTTTCGAACATCTCGGTTTTGGTTGAAAGCTCATCAAACTTCGGTGCTGAACGGTGAATCGAATAGGTTTTGCTTGTATGAACCTCACCTCTTCCGTCAATCGGGTCGCCGACAACATTAAGCATTCTTCCCAGCACTTCAGGCCCCACAGGCACCTGGATAGGTCTTTCGGTATTGGTGACGCTAAGCCCTCTGATCAGGCCGTCGGTGCTCTCCATTGCAACAGTACGTACACGCTCTTCCCCAAGATGCTGCTGGGTTTCAAGAACAAGTTTTGTTCCATCTGGTCGTGTAATGGTCAATGCATCTAAAATCGACGGGAGCTGTCCTTCAGGAAAATCGACATCCACAACAGGGCCGATGATCTGGGAAATCTTGCCTTCTTGCATAGTGACAGTTTGGATAGGATTTTTTATGATGAATATCAAATGCTTGGACGATATGCCGTAAACAGGTTGTCAATTTACAAGGAAAACATGCTAACAAAGCATACTGGTGAACCCTTTCAGCAAAGGATGCGAGCCACCTGCGGGACTCGAACCCACGACCTACTATTTACGAAACAGTTGCTCTACCAACTGAGCTAAGGTGGCTGAAGCATTTTTTGAAAAATCAAGCCCAAATATAGTTTATTTGTCTCAGAATCGCAAAGAGTTAATCTTCAGGTAATTATAGCTCATAATAAAAGAGAAGAATTGCTTATTTTGTGCCTTGAAGATTGCCGGATATGGAGGAGAATCTTCTGATCAACAGAACCCGGTACTTTGGTAATAAAGGACTACTATAAAAAATATGAAAAAATTGTTCAGCATTTTAATAGCAGGGTTTATGCTTTTTTTAGCTACAGCAGCAACAGTTGAAGCTGCTCAACCCGGCACGCAGTTGCCTCTTGCGCCGTCGTTCAGTGTGACGGGCATTGATAACAGGACGATCACAAGTCAGAGTCTTGCAGGAAAGGCTTATATCGTTAATTTTTTTGCCTCATGGTGTCCGCCATGCAGGGCTGAAATCCCGGCGATGGTTGCTTTGCAGAAAGCCTATCAGTCGAAAGGCTTTACCTTTGTCGGTCTTGCCGTCAACGAAAGCGGATCGACCATCCAGAAGTTTTCAAAGGCAAACGGTATCAACTATCCTGTTGCACTGGCAGATTCCAGAATTATTGGGGATTACGGAAGGTTTATCGATGGAGGCATTCGTGCAATTCCAACATCATTTATTGTTGACAAATCAGGGCATATCGTGGGTATAATTTCCGGATCAAGAGATAAAGCGTATTTCGAAGCGGTGATTCTTGATCTGCTGAAGGGGACGAAAACCCTGAAATAACCACAGGAGCATGAGTGATGGTTTACATTCCGCTGAAGATCAGTCGGGTGAGAGCAGGTATATTTTTTTGATGTACGTCCGAGGTTCAATGTGCTTCGGGCGTTTTTTATAATGACGGGAAAACAATTGTTAATCATGACTTTGGTAGATACTAACGTGCCGGATTTTGTTTCAAACAAAAAGCTGGTGCAATGGGTTCAGGAAACAGCAAACCTTTGCCGCCCTGATTCGGTGCATTGGTGTGATGGATCACAGGAAGAGTATGATCTTCTCTGTGAACAGATGGTGGAGAGCGGAACATTTATAAGGTTATCTCACGAAAAGCGCCCGAACAGTTTTTTATGCCGTTCTGATCCGAGCGATGTTGCAAGGGTTGAAGACAGAACATTTATATGCAGTATCCGCAAGCAGGATGCAGGGCCGACAAACAACTGGGTTGCACCTAAAGAGATGAAACGGACTCTTGCCGGTCTGTATGATGGTTGCATGCAAGGCAGAACCATGTACGTTATTCCTTTCAGCATGGGCCCTCTCGGGTCTCATATTGCCCATATCGGTGTTGAA
Source organism: Chlorobiaceae bacterium (assembly GCA_013336025.1). GTDB lineage: Bacteria > Bacteroidota > Chlorobiia > Chlorobiales > Chlorobiaceae > Chlorobium. The sequence continues at coordinate 1,198 of JAAXUM010000217.1, read as the reverse complement.
ATAACCGATTCCCCCTATGTGGTCACCAATATGCGCATCATGACGAGAATGGGACGCAAGGTTCTTGATGTTCTGGGAGAAAACGGTGATTTTGTGCATTGCCTCCACTCTGTGGGATCTCCGCTCAAACCGGGCGATCAGGATGTTTCGTGGCCATGCAATGAAACAAAATACATTGTGCATTTCCCTGAAGAGCGTTCGATCATGTCGTTCGGCAGCGGCTACGGCGGCAATGCCCTGCTTGGGAAAAAATGTTTTGCTCTGCGCATTGCTTCCGCTATGGCTCGCGATGAAGGGTGGCTTGCCGAGCATATGCTGATTCTTGGCGTTGAGTCGCCGGAAGGAGAAAAAACCTATGTATCGGCAGCGTTTCCGAGCGCCTGCGGAAAAACCAATTTCGCAATGCTTATTCCGCCGGAATCATTTGCCGGCTGGAAAGTCACAACGATAGGCGACGATATCGCCTGGATCAAGCCGGGCGAGGATGGGCGCCTTCATGCCATCAATCCTGAATATGGCTTTTTCGGAGTTGCTCCAGGAACCTCGGATAAATCCAATCCGAATGCCATGGAAACGCTCAAAGAGAACTGTATTTTTACAAATGTCGCGCTCACTCCTGACGGTGATGTCTGGTGGGAAGGGATGACTGATACGATTCCCGAAGAGCTGACCGACTGGCGCGGCAATCCCTGGACTCCCGGATGCGGAAGGCCTTCTGCACATCCAAATGCCCGCTTTACGGCGCCGGCAAGCCAATGCCCGTCGATAGATCCTGACTGGGAAAACCCTCACGGTGTTCCGATCAGCGCATTTATTTTCGGCGGTCGCCGCAGAGATACCATTCCGCTTGTCTATCAGTCGGCAAACTGGTATTTCGGTGTCTATCTGGCAGCAACCATGGGTTCCGAGATGACCGCTGCCGCTGCCGGTCAGATTGGAGATGTTCGCAGGGACCCTTATGCGATGCTTCCCTTCTGCGGGTATCATATGGGCGACTACTTTAATCACTGGCTGCACATTGGCAGAACGGTGGTTGATCCTCCGAGAATTTTTGGCGTTAACTGGTTTCGCAAGGATGAAAACGGGAAATTTCTCTGGCCGGGGTTCGGTGAGAACATGCGGGTGCTGAAATGGATTGTTGATCGTGTTCGCGGCAGAGCCGGTGCCGTTGAGAGCCCACTCGGATGGATGCCTCGGT